>JACZJB010000077.1 GCA_014860805.1 Anaerolineales bacterium | reverse complement strand
GATCCACAGACGGCATCCTCGTGATGGGCATCGTGATCGCGCTGATCGCCACTCTTCCGCTTCTGTTTCGTAAAAAAGGAAAATAAAAAAACAGACAGGCACCTGTCTGTTTTTTATAGTGAAATCAACCCAAGTTCAATCCCGCGCCGCACCGCCTCAGTCCGGCTCGAAATCCCCAATTTTGCATACAAAGATGAAAGATGAAACTTGACGGTGTGCTCGCTGATGCCAAGCGAAAGTGCAATTTGTTTATTCGCCAGCCCTTGCGCCATTAATTGCAGGACTTCCTTCTCCCGGGCAGTCAATGGATCGATCAGAGAATCCTCACTCGAAGATTCCACTCCTCTTGGAAAACGCATCAATCTTCTGACCAGGCTTGGTGCGCCAACCCAAAGCCCTTCCCCCACTGCCAGTACTCCCGCAACCAATTCATCCTGCGTTGCTTCTGCAGAAAGCACGCCCCACGTCTGCACCTTGGAATTCAATAAAGATTGGACGGAATCAGCATCATCCGTCAAAAATAGAACCGCATAATCCTTTTTTCCAGCTTGCGCAGAAACAGAAGAGACCGAGGCAAGCACGACCACCTCGGTCTCATTTTCATTCACACCTTCAAGGTTTACTGATTCACCCACCACGCGGATTTGGGAGTGGCCGCTTAGCATTTCCCGCAAGCCAACCCGAAATGCATGATTAGGCGAAACAATTGTGACTCGGACCAATTATCTTTCTCCAACAACAACTTCCACAACTTCCAGTTTGCCGCCGCGCAGCACATCCAACGGCGTGGATTTGCCAACCACATCCCCGCTCAATCGGGCAAACAATTCATCATGATGTTCAATGGCTTCCCCATTAACGCCTGCAAGGATATCACCGATCATCAACCCGCCCTGGCCAGCAGGACTGTCCGCTTCCAAACCGACGATCAAGAGACCCGTCTCCTGTTTGCGCTTCAATTGTTTCTGCGATTCTTCAGGAATATTTACGGTCTGGCTGCGGATGCCAAGATACCCGCGCTTGATCTTTCCATGCTTGGCAAGGATCTCGGCAACTTTCCAGGCCACACCAACAGGGATGGTGATTGCTCCGCCGCTGCCGAAGCCAGACGTATTGATACCAAAGACCTGCCCCTCTCCATTAATAAGCGGTCCGCCTGAAAAGCCGGGATAGGAGACCACATCTGTTTTGATGAAGCTCTCCAGCATACCGCCACGCCCCGTGCGGACAGGTCCGCCAATTGCGTTGACTGTGCCAAAGCTGGATTCAATTCCGCGTTTCGAGGGACGACCAATTGCCAGAACAAATTGTCCAACACGCGCGGGGGTCTTTGCAAGGTCAGCGGGAGTGGCTGAGGCTGAGTCTAATTTTAAAACGGCCAGGTCAGTTCCCGGGTCCCGGCCAGCGAGGCGCGCAGTTACTTCTGTTCCGTCAGCAAGAAGGATCTTTATATCCTCATCGCGTTCCACGACATGGTCAGCGGTCAAGATCATATCTTTTGAAAAAGCGATTCCGCTGGCGGGAATGCGGCGGCGCGCATCCACCAATACTGTGGATTTGCCAGCCTGTTCGGCGGCAGATGCCATTGCATCGGAAAGTTCGGTAAAAATATTTTTGCTCATGGGTTATCTCCTTGGCGCCAGTATAGCGAAGGCGTGCACGGAGTGTATCGCCAAAAGGAATGGCTTTGCACTGGACATTCGGGTAGGTTGATTAAGGCTTCTCCAACCCATGAGCAGTTAATAATTTTTCATCTTCCAAAATTTCTTGAGTTAAACCGTCTGCCACAACCCGTCCTTCATCCATCACGATCGTGCGCGGAAATAATTCCTGAACCAGTTTCATATCATGCGTGGAAACAAGCATGGTGATCGGCAATTCGCGCAACAGATTGATGAGCGTTCTTCTCGCACGCGGGTCAAGGCCTGCGGAAGGTTCATCCAAAATCAGCAGGCTTGGATTCATCGAAAGCACGGTTGCAATTGCAATGCGTTTCTTTTCGCCAACACTCAGATGATGAGATAGTCTGTCTCGGTACGATGACATTCTCACCGCCTCAAGCGCCGCATCCACCCGTGCGCGGACATCCGCTTCGGGCAGCCCCATGTGGAGCGGACCAAAAGCGACGTCTTCAAACACGGTCGGTGAAAATAATTGATCATCTGGATTCTGAAATACGAGTCCGACCATCGCGCGGATGGCGGGTAAATTTTCACGTGAGAGGCGCTGACCTGCAACTTCAACTTCACCATGCCCGCCCAAAATCCCATTCAAGTGCAGCATCAATGTGGACTTGCCCGCGCCATTCGGCCCAACCAAGGCGACCTTATCGCCGTCGCACAATTTCAACGAAACACCATGTAAAGCGGCATGCCCGTCAGGATACGAAAAACACAGATCCTTCACCACCAACACATCGCCTTCACATTCAGGGATTTGAAAATTACTTTTTATATGAGTAACTGGCATTACAACCTTCCAAGGATTTGAACGATAAAAACAACTCCAATGGCAAACGCCGTGACGTAATAATCGCGCGGCTTCATTTCATGCGGATTCAATGTATAGAGATGACCCGCGTACCCGCGTGACAGCATGGCATTGTAGATACGGTCGCTGCGTTCGTAGCTTCGCAAAAAGAGTTGACCCGCCATATTGCCCGCCACTTTTGCGCGCCAGAAAACGCCTCCACCAGACCTGTTACCTGCTGCGGCTGCTGAACGTGATTCTCTCGCCCGAATCAGGCGGAAGACCTCATCCGTCAACACGAAAAGATAACGATAAAGGAAGGCAATGATGGTGGTAAGAATAGCAGGGACTTTCAAATGTTCCAACGCATGAATAAGGTCGGGGAAGCGCGTGACCGCCACAAGCAGGATCGCCATCTGCACCGAAAGCCATGAGCGAATCAGAATACTGACAAACCGCAAAAGTCCTGCATCTGTGATCGTCAGATTGGACATAAAAAGTTGGAAAGAAAAAAGTGGTGTGCCGGGAATTGAAAACAAAACTGTAATTGCTATCAACGCAAAAGGCAGGGCAACAATCGAGCGTTTGAACGTATATCCAATACCCAATTGTGAAAGCAAATTTACCGCGATCAAAAACAACCAGGCAAATACAAAAGCCAGCCACGCGCCATCCGGCAGCAAGGCATTTGAGACAATATAAACAACCGTGACAAGCGTTTTCACCCGCGGGTCAAGGCGGTGAAGGAAACTGGCTTTCTCGTGGTAGCGGTCGAACGCATCAAAGTGCATAATGGATTATTTATACCTAAACTTAAAACATCCCGCCGAATGAACTTTCGCAACCGGCGGGATGTTTACATTGTCTACGCCTTCGCCTTCATCCCACGGCCAATTAATAAAACAACCGCGCCAACGACGATGATACCAATCACACCAGCTACAATAGTGGAAGCGGCGGTTTCGCCAAGGAACGGCAATGTGTAATCGGGGATGATCGAATAGGGTGCAGACTGACCTGCGTCAATGAAACCCATGTTTATGGCTACACGCTCCAAGCCATCGGGGTCAGCTGAAGCGAGTGGGGAAAGCAGGACAACAACGAGAGCAATAATTCCGCCGGACACTATCCATCCGCGCCCACCTTTGGCAGATTCAGAACCCTCCCCAAGCAGGTCCGGGCGAGACTGTAAGATGAATGACAGCGCGGCAACAGTGATTAATGCTTCACCCAACCCGATCAACGCGTGTACCCCAAGCATGGCAGGGATGACAATCCCCAACTGGGATGTGCCGCTCAACCATAACTGGAGTGAAGTTAAAAGCGCGCCTGCCATCACCGACAACCAGGCAGCGACTCCTGCAACGCTAAGCCTGACAGCTTTCGATTGACCAGCTACGGCACGATATAGTCCATAACCGATGGCAGCCGTAACCAGCCCCATGTTAAGGATGTTTGCGCCCATGACGAGCAAACCGCCATCTTGAAAGAGTAAGGCTTGAACAGCCACTACGGCAGTCATTACAAGCATTGCAGCCCAGGGACCAAGCACAATGGCAGCCAGTGCGCCTCCAAGTAAATGGCCGGAGGTACCTCCCGCCACAGGGAAATTGATCATCTGTGCAGCAAAGATGAAGGCAGCCATCACACCCATGAGCGGAACCTGCTTTTCACCAAGCGCTTTATTCGTTTTAGAAATTGCAAGGCTAAGAGTGATAATTGTGATAACCCAGCAAACAATCGAAATCACTATACTAAGAAACCCGTCAGGGATATGAAGAGGTGCGGGTGAAAAATGCATGTTATTCTCCTTTTTGACAGTTTGGACACAGACCAAAAAATGTGACATGGCTATCCGTTAAACGATAACCGCTTGCGGACTCTAATTTACGATAAAGTTTTTCAAGTAGGGCGTGTTTCACCTCCATCTCATCTCCACAAATCCGGCATTTCAAATGATGGTGTTCGTGGCGTGCAATTTCATACACAAAATGACCATTGCCCATGTGAGCAGGACGCGCCAGCCCATTCTCTGCAAGGAATTCCAGAGTGCGATATACCGTGGTCTCGGTCAAACCTCCCAATTTCCTCGAAGCTTTCTCATAAACTTGGGAGGGAGTAAGATGTTTACCTGAATGGTGCAATACGTGCAGAATAGCCAGCCTTTGGGAGGTCATGCGGTAACCACGAGCACGGAGTTGGGGTGTATATTCTTCTGCGCAGGACATGTATCTCCTTATTGCAACTTTTTGCAATAACATATTTATAGAGTAGCATGCGCAGATGATTCTTACCTTAAAAAACCAAATCCCCTTCCTAGGTGAAGAAAGGGGACTTGTGATATCGCGCCATGGAAATTAGGCTATGGTTCCCACACATAGCGCACCAGCGCAGCGATATATGGCCTGCCGTCCACATTATCCATACCAACTGCCCAGGTTTGCCAATCGAGTCGGCCGAATTCGTCTGTGCCAGGGAAGTAGACAGAATAATAATCCATTTCAGGATATGGCCATTCAGGAATATACGTCGTTCCACCTGTTTGTAGTTGGCCGCAGATCATCAAGGAATTTGGTGTGAATACCTGCTGCAAGGTTGGCAAGATAATATCTTGAAATGAACCGATAGTTGCTTCCCCGCTCCCAAAGGATAGCCCCCAATCAGCCTGGAATGTGGTTTCAAAAACAAACTTGGCATGTTCCACATCGTAATTGACCACGTTGCCATCACGGTAATAGCGAATATCCATACCATGAAAAGGAGAGACGAGCGACGCAAGTAATGCGCCGTCTTTATTGGCAGCGGCTTTGCTAAATGAGTTAATCAATTCCGTGCCGCGGATATCGGCGCAAAAATCAGGAGGCTGGGTTGGAATGGAGGTTTGCGTCAGCACAGGGATGGGGGAAAATGTTGGAGATGGAATCAATGTCACTTGAGGAGTGGCAGACGGCAGGACGGTTGGAAGCGGGGGACCATCCACAGGAATAGCACAGGATGTAAACACGAAAGTCATCAGGAGAAAAAATATGTACCTCATTCTCTTCCTTCTAATAAAATAACTGGCGTGTTCCGCCAGTTATTTTATTATTTTGCATTTGCTTCATCCGCCGCTTTTTTGACAATACGCTTGATCACCTCTGCCACGCCGCTCACTGGATTCTTGAGAGTTTCAATGGCGATCTCAGCGATTTCAGGCGCCATGCGTTTTAAATTTCGAAAGCGACGAGCAAGGAATGTTTCATCAGGATCGGGTGTTTCAAGGGCCGTTTCAATCTCTTGAAGTTCAGCCCGCAGATCTTCCTTATCTTCAGGCTTGATATTTTTTTCTTCATCCAGTTTCCTGTAAATTTCCCTGAACAAAGGCTTAATACTCTGGCTGATGACTTTGTTGTCATTGCCAATCACAATATTGCTCCCCTGCACATTGCCACCAATGACAATACTGTTATCCCCGGCGCTCAAGCCATCTTTTTTACGAGCAGCAGGCATGTTCTTCCTCCAACTATATTTATATATTTTTCTCGACATCCTTCGGCGCAATTACCACGCGAAAGCCAAGGTCGTCATTGAACATCAATGGAATGGACCAGTTGCAAAAAGAGGCGCGGGCAAACCATTGATACCCGATCCAGGAACCGCCGCGCACAATGCGATATTTTTTATCGTCATCATACCATGTGCCTGTCCACTCCCATGTGTTTCCGCTCATGTCCCATGCTTCTGTTGGGCTGATGCCCTGTGGAAACGTACAAACAACAGTTGTACCGCCAAGCCCCGAACCTGATGAGTCACTGTCCCACGTGTTGGCTGCGGATTTGTCAAAGCCTTCACCCCACGGATACTCATTGCCTTGGTCTCCGCGAGCAGCGCGTTCCCACTCATTGTCGCGCGGCAGACGGATGGTATAGCCTTCCGGCACAGCAATAATCTTTTTCGCCAGCCAATTGCAGTAGGCTTCTGCCTCATACCAACTCACTCCCACCACAGGCACAATTGGATTGCTCAATTCGATATTATGCCAGTAATATGGCACGTTACGTTTTGGAAGAGGACGATGCTCAAGCCAGTCGCGTGAGACCGCCTCCATCGTGCGCGAATCAAATTTTCCTGTCCGCCATTCCCAACCTTCTTCACTCCAGAATTCACGGGTCTGGTACCCATCCTCTTTAACGAAACGAGCATATTGGATATTGGTGACGGGATACTTGGCAACGAAATACATATACGAAATTTCTCTCGCCTCTTTCTTAACCCCGGCAAGGTACTCACCAGCAGACACTTCCACAAACCGATCCAAGTCACCGGGACGCCAGCCAAGCCGTCCCAGGAGGAGACCCGCATGTCTGCGTATTTCAGGACGAATGCTACCCGCCTGCATGGTGACAACAAGGGATTGCATCACATGTTCCTTGCTTTGCAGAGGGACGCCGCCGGGCCATGTATCCAATACCGCGTCACCGGCTAATACAACTGCTTCACCGGGAGGGCCTGGCTGCCTATCGACAAGTGCTTCCACCACCTCGCCCGAGACCTTCGGCAATTGCTGGCGAATGCCAAGATAGCCAATCGTCAACAAAGCGACCTCACGCCACGCCTGTTCCCCTACATGACGGGAAAGAGTCTCGATGATGGGCGCAGAGTCTCCCTGCCCCTTCAAGGCAAGTGCAACCGCTGCCAGATATTCTTCAAATGTCAGGTGGATGAATCCGTATTCGCCCGGGCCGCGCTCCAGCAGGACGGCAGCATGATCATGTACATCGGTCAGGAATTGACGCGCAGCCTGGTGAGGCGATGGGTCGCCGCGTTCCAGAAAAAGTTCTTCAAGTTTGCGACGCAGGTCTTCACGTCCCACCAAACCAACGCCGGGACTGATTTCATGCATCCACAATGCCAACGGCGCAAGGATGCGAATCGTTTGAATCTCATCAATATCACGCCCGGGCGCACGTCCGCTGAGACTGCGGGCACGGTTCCAGGTGGAGAGCAACGTGTTTACATATTGATCGTAAAGCTGTACACGGCGTTCGGGCAGGGACACACCCTGTCTTTTCATCAATGCGAGAATGGTGAGCAGCAGCGGCGTGGATGCGAGCTGACGCACCCCGGGGTTTTGCTGAATGGCATCCAGCAATTCACGGCGGTCTGTTTCAGCATCTGCGCGGGCTACAGAGGTATTACCTTGTGCCTGCTTTTCGAGAGCAGTTGTCCATTGCCCGACAAATTCCTCAATCTCATCCTCTTCAAAATCAACGATGGTGCATTCCACCAAATCTTCCGCAGAGGGACGCACAGCACGATAGCCGACCACACGGCTGGTGAGAATGAATTTATTTCCCTCGTGGCGATGGAAGGCAAAGAAGTCCACCACGCGTTCGACAACCGTATTACGCATGTTTAGGTCGCGGACTTCATCAAGACCATCCAACAGAATTAACGCGCGGCCTGCCTTGAGCGCTTCATGCAGCATGGGTCCCACGGGAAGGTCGGCGCCAATACCATCAAAATATTCAGCAATAAAATCGTCCAGGCGGGTATCTTTGGTTTGAAGAGCATTTGCAAAAGCTGCCAGAGGCAATAAGATAGGGAGGAAATCTTCAAGCCCAACTTTTTTACCCTCTCCCCTTGCGAGCCGCAGTGCAAGGTATTTTACAAAGGTGGTTTTCCCGGCACCTGGGTCGCCTAATATGATTACCCCGGAGTGTCTTTGCAAAATATCCAAGAGCGGAACCGGTTCACCAAAATGCAGAAGCTCCTGCTCATGGTCGGTGATTTCACGGCCCGCCAAACTCAAGTCACGCTTCCAGGTGTCGCCTTCAGGCAATTCCATGCGCGCTTTTAGAGGAACGTACAGGTCGAGCAATTTCAATTTCAGCGGGACACGGTCCGAGACCCCCATACCCTTCAAGCTGAGGTAATAGTGACGGTCCGTCAGGTAGTTGAGGTACGCCGCTGTGGATTCGCGAATCTGCTCGACTGGCAGGGCAGGTTTCAGGTCCCGCCAGAAGCGGTCTGCCAGGACGATAGTCTGCCCGTGGATAATGGCACTGTCCGTGACGGCGCCGCCAACGGCAATGCTCTGATCACCTGCCTGTATTTCATTATCAGGCTTGGTTCGTTTTGTGGTCTTTTTTGGGGGTGCTTTCTTTTCGGTCATGCCCGGCCTCGTTGTATAAGGGCAGTATACAATAATTCGAGTTAAACGGTCTTTAGAGTATTGAAAGGTGGCTTTGGAAACAAAAAAAGAGCCCAAATTGGGCTCTTTTTTTTGCGGCAATTTGTCTAGTTCTGTTCGTTTTCGCCAAAAACAATGACAACAATATGTTGATTCAGGAATTTGGGCACGATTCCTTCTGTGGAAGTGACCTGCCCCAGGGTGTACCCCCCAGCAATCGGGACATTTGTGCCCAAAATCTCCTGCACTGCGGCAATCTCTGCCCCGGGTTGAGCTTTGAGAAGCATCTGCCAGGCTACATCCACCAATACAAGCGCAAGGGCAGGTTTGGTATTGCCAAGCTGCAACAACGCCTGTTGAGTGGCTTGCCTCGCGGCGCGTTCACAGGCAGCACGGCTGCCCACCAGCAAAAAGGCATCAATGCCGTCGCGGATGGTTGCATTCATGCGGAAACTGCCGTCTGCCTCCACTCGGATTGGCGCGCGCACAACAAGGTGATCGCCCTGCTCCACGCCCAGCGGATATAAACGTGCAAGATGACTTAGAGGAGGGAAAGCCCAATCCCGCGCGGGGTAGCCGAACAGGCTTGAGTATGTTTCTGAAGCGGGGCGTCCATCCAATGTGCGCAGCCAAAACCCGCGCGAACGCGTCACACGGAACTGACTGCCAACCGGGTCCCAACCATGATCATAACCGACCCCCATCTTCAAATTACCACGCATCAAAGCCGCCACCAAACCACCTGTGCCGGTCTGGCTGCCTGTCATTTGATAGGTATTGCCGGTATGCAAATCTCCGCTGGAAAGGGCACCTGTGGCATTTAATTCGGATGTGATTCCGCTGCAAAACTGCTCGGCATCTCCATTGAAGCCGTCTGCAAAAAATAACATGGACTGCCGTTCATTCCGCGCCGACACCTGCTGCTCGATCTTTGCAGCTGTTTCCCGCCCAGACTGGGCATACCCCGGAAGCCAGAGTGTTTCCGCTTCAAAATCACCGCTGAGCAAAGCCACCGTCACCGCATGCGGATGCTGACCTTCACCGGTCAGTCCAGCCGGTGAACTGAACCCGATCATGGGCGTATCTCCCAACAGGCTGGAGACTCCATTTAACACTTCGCGGGGCTGGTATTGATGAGAGGCAATCACAACAGCAAGACCCGGCGTATTCATGCCCACGCGGTTCAATGCCTTGTGAGCCGCCTTTAAACCAGCCTCGCGGCCATCAAGCGCTTGCGCGGTCCCTACGGATGCATTCATTGTCATCTTTTCTCATTACCCTTCGGCAACCGGAACCGTGAAATGGAATGTTGTGCCTTTGCGATATTCACTTTCAAACCAGATACGCCCGCCCTGCATCTCAACCAGACTCTTTGTGATGTTCAAACCGAGACCAGTGCCCGGGGCTTCACGCGCCTTGGGGTCATCTGAACGGAAAAACTTTTGGAACATTTTTTGCTGATCTTCCACTGTCATACCGATGCCATTATCTTTTACCCACAAGTGGATCACCCGCGGTGCGCCGTCAGCATCCCAGTGGTTTTCTGATTCTTCCACTCCAACCTGTAACGTTCCGCTTTCTGGAGTGTACTTATAAGCATTGCTAAGCAGGTTGGTCAACACCTGTCCAACGCGAATTCGGTCAGCCCACATGGGCGGTAGATTCGCAGGAATGAGAATTTCCAGGGTTTGTTTTCTATCATCGATTTGGCGCTTCATGGTACGCACCACTTCATCTACAAGGTCGGCGGCGCTTGTAGCTTTATATTCAAAGCGTAAGCGACCCGCTTCGATCTTGGCATTGTCGTTCAAATCCGAAACCAGCGTGGACATGCGCTCAACGTTGGACTTAATGGTATGCAGGAAGTTGGTCTGCATCTCGTTGATCTGCCCAACTGCCCCGCCAGCCAGCAATTCGGTATATCCTTTGATGGAAGTCATTGGATTCTTTAACTCGTGCGCCACAAAAGAGACAAAGTCACTTTTTGCCAGGTTGGCGCGCTGGACTTCGCCGTACAGTTGTGCATTGGAAATAGCGATGGCCGCATGGTCGGTCAGACGAGTGAGGAAATCAATATCCACCTGGGAGTCATTTGTGCTTTCCAAATACAGCAGCCCAATTACCATGGTTTCGCGGCGGATGGGAATGACCATTTGAGTATGGGCAGAAGGAATCAATTTATCCTTTGAAGCGGCGACCGACAATTGCTGCGGGAGACCCGTTTCCACAGCATTGAGCATGGCAGGCAATTCAACTTCCATCGTCTGATCATTCAAGCTGGCAACATACTCATCAAAACCTACAAAGGACATCACGCGGAGCTTAGTCTCTTCCAACATGCCGATCAACCCAGCTTCAGCACCAGACTGTCTTAATGCCCAGTCCAATGTAATGCGCATTGCGCGGTCCATTTCAAGGCTGGCATTCAATTCGCGGTCAATCCTCTGCATGACCGAGAGTTCCTCCACGCGGGCGGCAAGTTCCTGATCGGTCAAGGTAAAGAGGCGGGCATTTTCAATACCCACGGCAGCCTGCCCTGCAAAAGCTGTGAGCAGTGTTTGATCATCTTGAACGAAGGGAAGTCCATCGCGGCGGTTGATAACTTCAACCACGCCAGTAACACGGTCTTTCACCTGCAAAGGTACAGCCATCAATGAACGGCTGACAAAGCCGGTTTGCTGATCCACACCTGTGAAGCGGGAGTTTGAAAGCTGGTCTTCATTTTCGATCACGGGGCCGCGGGTTTCCACGGCACGCCCAACAATTCCTGTGCCGGGGGGCAAACGCTTCCCCACCAGGTTGGAAGCCACCGGGCCTACCGTCACACGGAATACCAGTTCGCCAGTTTGATCATCCACCAGGAACAGGCTGCCTGCTTCGCAATTCAAAATGCCGACCGCATTTTCAAGAATATTTTGCAACAACAGGTCAAGGTCAAGCGTGGAAGTTAATTGACGCGTAATTTCATTCAGCGTGGACAACTGATGTGCGCGTTTCTGTGTCTCTTCAAGCAGGCGGGCTTTGACGATGGCACCGGCAGTCTGGTCAGCGATGGCTTGCAAAAGCTCAAGCTGGCCGCGCGTGTAAACAATAGCTCCATCGCGGCTTGCCACGCTCAAAGCGCCGATGGATACTGCGCCCGCATTTAAAGGAACCCCCATCCATGCAAAGATGTTTTCGAGAGCCGGGGTATGTCCACGCGCCTGACATTCACGCAGGTAATCCTGTGTGATGATCGGACGACTCTTGCGGATCACTTCCGGGCCCAGGCCTGTATTTTTCGAAAACGGCAAATTCTCACGCTCTTGAATTCTCTCGTTATTCTCCAAACAAAAGCCATAATAAAAATAGTCGCTGTCTCTGTTGTATAAAGTGATGTGGAAGTGCGAAGTTGGAATGATCTGCGCGGTCTGGGCGTAGATCAATTCGAGCACATCATCAAAAGTCAAAGTGACATTCACGCCCTGTGAGACGCGGGTTAGTGCGTTCATTTCCAGGATTCGGCGTTCGAGATGGGCAACGGTCTGCACGCGCTCGATGGCAATGGATGCCTGGTCGCAAATATTTTCAAGGAAGCGCAGGTCACGCGGGGTATATGGTTGGCCGGATAAGCGCGATCCCAGGGCCAGCCAGCCATTCGGTCTTTCCTTGCCGGGCAATACAATGAAGAGACGTGCGCCAAGCAAAGCAAGGCGGGATTGTTCGGATTGCAGGGCTGGCGGCAGGACAGAGGTATTGTCCAAATATAATGGCAGGTGTTCTTTCTCAAAGTAACGTGCCAATGGACTTGCGGATGTAAACCTTATGTCGCTTGTGGGACGTCTGTCCATGCCGGGCAGGGCGAAGAAAAAGTCATTGAGCGAATCGTATGTATAGACGTGAATCCTGCTCGAGGTTAAGGTGGAGGCGATGCGTTCGCTCAGAATCAAACCAATCGTGTTGAGATCCAAAGCGGTTGTGAGTCGATGGGAGAAATCTTCCAGTTGCTCCGCAAAGGCGCGTTCCCCGCGGAAGAAAATGGTATCCACTGTGGTTTGCAAACGAGAACGCAGCGGCTCCAGAACAATAGCGATAAGGAACATATAGCCGCCCACCAAATATGCATTATTCGCAGGCAGTGAAGTATTGAAGATCAAGCCGGCGGAGGCGACAATTAGGGCATATCCAAACACCACCATGATGGTCAACAGAACATACATCAAGCCGCGGCGGATAATGTCATCAGTACGCAGGAAGCGGAAACGCAAAATGGTATAGCCGATCACAAGCGGGAACAAGGCAAGCGGCAGGAAGAGATACGGTGAAAAATTGGTGGGGCGAACAAACCCGAGTCCCAGCCAGACACTTAACGGAACAAAGGCAAAAAAAGTCCCGATCAGAATGGTGCGAGACTGAGTTTTGACCACCGGTGATTGCGCGTAAAACGCATGATACAGATTCGTCGCAAGATACAGGATGGTGCTCAGTGCGACAAATCCATACAAATATTGCCAACTGCGAATATAGGTTGTAGGTCGATCAAAGTTGAACAGGCTTGGCAGGGCGTTGATCACAAGCAGCAATCCCACTGCCACTCCCACCCAGCGCAGGTAGGGACGGTTAATCACAGTGCGTGACTCTATCGGAAAAACAAGAGCAAGATTAATCAGCGCGCCGCCCGCAAGACCGGTGGCAAGAGTCCACACAATTGTGAACTCATGAGTGGTTATCAAGTTGAAGTATGCGCCGGTAATGATGGCAAGTGAGGAAGTGAAAATGGAAAATGCGCGTCCAGCTGACTCATTGCGGCGAAAGCCGAAGATCCACAAACTGACAGCGAGGAAAACAATACTTAATATCGAAGGGACAATGAAGTAAACTGTGCGGCTTTGCTCAGGAAAGGCATATAAAGTGATGTCAACGGTCTTTTCTTCCCCATTGGTTTTTAGAATGGTCGCAGTGACATTCTCTCCGGGTACCCGCTCGTTCAAGATCTGCCTGACTTCAAGGGAAGTGTGAACCGGGGTTCCATTTATAGCGAGTAACTGATCCCCTACTTCAACTTCCTTGTATAACGCCCAAGCCGGGTCGGCATCATCCGGGCCGGTGCCGTTGAAAACCAGTGTGTGTTCGTAAAATGCGCCAAGAAAAGGCTGTTGAATCCAGCGAGCAGCCAGAAATAGCCCGGCGAAAACAACGATCACAGCTGCCGCCTGGTAAATAAGGACGGTCCACTGCAAAATCTGGTCTACCAGAACGCCGTAGCGCTGAAGACCTATCGGCTCATTTCGCTGCACACTTCGTGCTACCATAATAATAGGATTTTACACTACAACCCCCTTCACAGTGTATGGTACTTTCATGACAAAGAAGCAAGGTAAAAAAGAGACCGCTTCCTGCGGTCTCTTTTAGGGCTGATCTTCTAAATATCCAAATTCCTGACGCTTTTGGCGTGGGTCTGGATGAATTTCTTGCGTGGGTCCACCGCATCTCCCATCAACATATCGAAGGTGCGGTCTGCTTCAGCAGCGTCATCCACATTGACCTGCAGCAATGTGCGGTTGGTGGGATTCATGGTCGTCTCCCATAACTGCTCGGGGTTCATTTCACCGAGACCTTTGTAACGCTGCAAACCTGCTTTATCGCCAATTTCCTTCATTGCCTTATCTTTTTCCTTGTCGCTATAAACATACCTGACTTGATTCTTATAGGCAATGCGATACAAGGGAGGCTGGGCAATATAGAGATGTCCGTCTTCGATCAGTTTTGGCATATAGCGGAAGAAGAAGGTCAACAACAAAGTGCGGATATGACTGCCGTCCACGTCTGCATCGGTCATGATGATGATGCGTCCATACCGCAGGCCTTCAATATCAAAATTATCGCCGATACCAGTTCCCAGCGCAGAGATGAGCGACTTGACTTCATTATTTCCTAAAATTTTATCGAGGCGGGCGCGCTCGGTATTAAGGATCTTACCGCGTAACGGAAGGATCGCCTGGAAGTGACGGTCACGTCCCTGCTTGGCTGAACCGCCAGCGGAATCACCTTCCACGATGTACAACTCGGTTTTATTTGAATCTCGTTCGGAGCAATCTGCCAGTTTACCGGGCAACGTCAACGACTCAAGCGCAGACTTGCGGATGACGAGATCGCGCGCCTTGCGCGCCGCATCTCTCGCCCGAGCAGAGGTCAGACATTTAGAAATAATTGCCTTCGCTGCTTGCGGATTCTCCTCAAGGAACGTGCTGAAAGCCTCACCCACCACTTGTGTGACATACGTCTGCACTTCGGGATTCATCAACTTGACCTTGGTCTGCGATTCAAATTGTGGATCGGGATGTTTGACCGAAACGATGGCGGTCAAACCTTCGCGGGTGTCATCACCTGAGAAATTCGGGTCTGCATCTTTGAGCAAGCCGTTCTTGCGGGCATAATCGTTAATCACACGAGTCAAGGAAGAACGCAAACCAGTGAGATGCGTGCCGCCGTCAATTGTATTGATGGTGTTCGCAAAGGAATAAACCGACTCGGTGTAAGCGTCCGTGTACTGGATCGCAGCCTCGATGCCAACGTTCTCGATCTCTTTTTCAACATGCACAACGGGATGCAAATTCTCGCGGTTGCGGTTCAAGTAGCGGACAAATGAAGTAATACCGCCCTCAAAGTAGAAGGTCATCTCACGGTCAGCGCGTTCGTCCGTGAAACGAATCGTCACGCCGCGAGTCACAAAGGACATTTCGCGGAAACGTTGAACCAACGTGTCAAAACGGAAGTCAATATCTTCGGTGAAAATCTGCTTGTCGAATTTGAAGGTCTGCCTGGTGCCGGTCTCGTCCTTCACTTTGCCGATCTGCTTAATGGGTCCCTGGGGCACACCACGCTTATATTCCTGACGCCAATGCTTGCCGTCACGTTTGATCTCAGTGATCGTCCATTCAGAAAGTGCGTTCACGGCGCTGACCCCCACACCATGCAAACCGCCGGAAACTTTATACCCGCCGCCGCCGAACTTGCCGCCTGCGCCAATGACCGTCATAACCACATCGACAGTTTCCATCGGTTTTCCGTGCGCATCTTTTTTAGTGGGGTGCGGACCGACGGGTATACCGCGGCCGTTGTCTTCAACACTGACGCTGCTATCTGCATGGATGGTGATGTTGATGGCGGTGCAATATCCAGCCAGCGCTTCATCAATGGCATTATCCACCACTTCATAAACAAGGTGATGCAACGCTTTGATATCTGTACCGCCCACATACATGCCCGGGCGTTTGCGGACGTGTTCGATCCCTTCAAGCGCTTGAATGGAGCTCACGTCGTAATTTATTTTCTTTTCCTTTTCAGCCATGACAACCTCCAACGATTGATTCTTTAAAGTTAAGCCTGTTTGATCGCGTTATTCGGGCGCAATTTCTCAATAACAGCTTGCAGCCAGATATTCATATCGCGATAGTAGATAAAACTGCCAGCCAGCAGGGCTGTTGTAACAAATGAATGACCGAAGATCCCAAACAAGGTCATCCACGAATTCTCAGGGGGAATATTCCATAAAAAGTTCAAACCAAAGGAAAGCAGGAAAACTGTCAGCACGAACAGGCTGCTTGTGGGCAGAGTAAATCGAGTCAACTGAATGCTGCTTAATATGGAGGTGATGAAGTTCTGTTTCTTTACAAAAATTCCGTGGGGCCAGAAGAATATCGGCACGATCACCCACATGGAACCAAGGCTGGCAAACAGCACAAATAAATTCGCCAGAATGGTACTCAATTGAATGATTAAAAACAGAATCAACACAAGCGGCACACCGATAGCCATTAAAATGATTCCAGAGGCAATGGAAACAAGGATCGTTTGCATAATGGAACTGGAGACATTGATCACGTTCTCTTCAGCAGGAGCTGCAAGCCACGCCACACTGCGGAAGTACAGTCCACCGCCTACCCAGCCGATGAACAAAAGCAGTGGGATCCATACGGGGAAACTCAAGGCACTGACCTGCCAAATGGCAGGAGTCCCCAAGGGTGTGGCTTCTGCGCTGTGGGGCAAAAGCAGGCTTGAGATCCCAATTGGAAGCGTGCGGATGAGCCAGAATAGGTTGATGTTGGGAATTGTCCTATCGTAAAAATCCAGCACGCTTTGAATATCCTGAGCGGGCACGCCCCCTTGCTGCCAGATCTTCACCACTTCTGCTTTGACCGAATTAAACAAAACGCTCATTTGCAGGCGCGGACCCAGCCACATGAACAGGTTTAATAAAAGAGGCAACAGAATCGCGGTAATATGCGATGCAACGGTGTCAAAGCCTGCTTTGATGGAATTGATGATGCCCGGCGGGGGCGGGAGGTTTTCGATTCGTGAAACTTCCATAACCGATTGATTCTACCATACCCCTGCTTGCGTTCACGCACGCGCACAGGTACAATCTTTATATGCAAGAAAATCGTTCCTACCTGCCCTCTGCAGACCGCATTGGTGTTTTGGTCGCTTCTGTTTTGCTGGCTTTTGCACTAACGAGGATCATCCAGGCACCAAGTTTTACGATTACCCTCGAACTGCCCGGATTCTATTTTGCACTGCCGCTTACCCTGGGGACGTTTATCACCATCCTTGCGGCCGCATTGACAGCCGCCGGCATGGATTGGCTGACCCGTTTTCACCCTGCGTTGGGGAAAAAGACAAATATCGAACATCTCATGCTGCCCACCATCACTACCTTTGTAGTCGGGGCGCCGCTATCGTTGCTGCCAAATGGCACAGCGTGGTGGACGGGTTTTGCATTCGGGGCGCTTCTGCTTGTTATCGTTTTCCTTGCCGAGTACATCACCATCGACCCTTCCGCCCCTAGTTACGCGCCAGCGCGTGCCGGGCTTACCGCGCTTTCCTACGCGTTATTTCTGATCCTTGCCACTTCCCTGCGCTTCTCCGGGGCGCGCATGTTCGTATTGACGCCGGCTGTTTTTCTCGTTGCCGCGCTGATCAGTCTGCGCATCCTTCATCTGGACGGAACAGACCGATGGGATTTTCCCTGGGCGATCGGCATCGGAATTATTTGCGCACAGATCGGGGCAGGCTTGCATTACTGGCCGCTTACCCCCATTCAATTTGGTCTTGCGCTGACGGGTCCGCTGTACGCATTGACTCTGTTATCCGTGAGTATCGCAGAAGACATTCCCCTGCGCCGCGCGGCTGTGGGACCGATCATCATAATCGGCCTCGCCTGGGCCGCTGTCCTCTTTTTATAGCAATGCAACCCATTACCCTTTCAAAAGAACAATTAAATAAAATGACCGCATATGTCGACTCGCTTGCGCCGCTGGAATCATGCGGATTATTGGCTGGACGCGGCTCAAAGGTGGAAAAAATTTTCTTCGTGCAGAATCAGGCGCAAAGCCCGGTACGATACGTGATGGATCCCATCGAGCAGTTAAATGCTTTTGAGTGGATCGACTCCAATGGAATGGAACTGCTTGGCATCTTTCACTCGCATCCAACCGGACCTGAAACTGTTTCGCCCACCGATATTTCGGAAGCCGCCTATGCAGTTATCTACATCATCTTCGCGCCCGTGGATGAAAAATGGCATGCCCGCGGCTTTTGGATCGAAAACGGAGGCTTTCGCGAAGTGACCTTGCATATTGTGTAAGCAACCTTATTTCATTTTCTGTGTTTTTATGGATACACTCAAACCGGAGGAGTTTTGATGCAAACTGTAATAAACCTTGGGGTTATCTTTTTGGCGTATGTATTTGGCTCGATCCCATTTGGATTGTTGATCGTTAAACTAAAGACAGGAAAAGATATTCGCGAGGTGGAAAGCGGCCGCACCGGTGGAACGAACGCCATGCGCGCCGCTGGTTTTTGGGCGGGGTTTACCACCGCCATGTTGGATATATTGAAAGGCGCGGGGGCCGTATTGGTGGCGAAATGGATCACGCCCGCAGAGTGGGTACATGTGATTGCCCCGCTTGCCGCGATCCTAGGACACAACCATTCGATCTTTTTGCCGGAGCGCGATGAAAACGGAAAGATTATTCGTTTGCGCGGCGGAGCGGGCGGAGCGCCCTCCGTAGGCGGGGCTATGGGACTTTGGTGGCAGTCCATCCTGATCATTCTGCCGCTCGGCATGTTGACCTTTTTCTCCATTGGCATTGCTTCCGTCACAACCATGGCGGTGGCGTTGTTTGCAATTATCATTTTCGCTGTTATGGCTGCGCAGGGCCTCTTACCCTGGACATACGTCTGGTACGGCGTGGGAGCGGAGCTATTACTTATGTGGGCATTGCGCCCTAATCTGAAGAAGCTCTTTGAGGGCAATGAGCGGATCGTGAAATATAGCTTGAACGGCTGGCTTCGGGCGAGGAAAGAAGCAAAGGAAAACAGTACGAAGTAATTTTAAAAATAATCTACAAGAATAGAACCCGCTTTCTGGCGGGCTCTATTCTTGTATTACCCTTTAACGTAGGATAGCTTCTCAAAGATATAGCCATCCTTCACCTGGAAAATATCCACTCCGCGGACATGTCCCTGTTTTCCGTTCTCATCCACCCAACTATATTTCCAGCGCATCACGCATCGCAAGCCCATACCAAATATCTCTTCAATATCGATGTGAGCATGCGGTGACTCGCGAAAGAAATCCTGCCAAAACTGAGTGACCGCTTCCTTACCCGAGTACACAGTTCCATCGGGAGAGGGAGCCGTGTTTTCAAAGATGCAGTTATCGCTCATGAGTCGCATCATTCCTTCAACATCATGGCGGTTGAAGGCTTCATTGAATTCAAGGACAAGGCGCGGCGCCGATTCTATGCGTGACATGCGGGCTGGACTCATGCTGACATCTCCTTCTCCACTGCTGGGAACAAGTAAAAAAAGCTCATCGGGATGACAAGAAAGCTCAATGGCAGCATCAAACGGACTTCGCCGATCACGCCGCCAAACAGATGGGCAATGACAAAAACAGGAATCAATGGGGCGGCCCGCTGTAGAAACAACGGCATTTTGGAGTATCTGAGAAAGGCAAAAATCCATAGCGCCCCAAATATAAAGAAAATGAATAAAAAGCGCGCATCCCACCACCCCAGCGGGGACATTGCAAATGCGGCCTTCATCAAGCTGATATTTTCCGGGAACTGCCACCAGACCGCCAGGCGGGGATTGTCCCTCGTGATGTAGCGGATGATACCAACGATGGTATAGGCTGGCAGGCTTGTCCAAAGAGTGGTCCATGCCAGTGAGAGAAAATTTTTGGATTTAAAATCCTTGAAATTATATAAAACGAATACCAATGGCAGGATGAGCATGGTTTCATTATTGAGAGCGCCAACCGCCATGGCAAGGACATATCCAATTGTCTGATGCTCACGGATCGCCCACAAAGCCAGTAGAAAAGTCAGGAGCAGCAATGGTGTACTCTCCTGCAAATCATTCATGTAGGAAAGCGGCATGACCGCGATAAAGAACAGAACACCGCCAAACGTTTGGCTGGCGTCGAACCATTTCCGCAGGTAAAAATGAAAGCAAAGCAGAGTCAGGAAAATAAACACTCCCCTTTGAAGCAGGTAGGCATTCTCAATGGAGATATTAAAAATATTTTTCAACGCTTCGGGGATGTAAAACTGCAACAACCGCGACTGTTCATTGTTCGCGTATTGGAATGCCAGCAATTCGGCATGGTTCCCTGCAAGCCTGCCATTGAACCAGCGCGGAGTCAGCAGAATCTTTATCCGCAAGTTGATCAAGGCAATGAAAAAATAAATGCTCCCGAACGCCAAAGCCTCACGTAAAAAAGGGACGGCAGTATGCCATTTCTCTTGTTGTTTCATGGATAATCTTATTTTCCATATCTCTTCCGGATCTCAGGCAGGAAATAATCATCAAAGAAACGATCCACATCGTAATCAGGTTTCCAATTCCAATCGGCGCGGGCGCGGGAGTCGTCCACATCTTCGGGCCATGAATCTACGATGCCCTGGCGGCGCGGATTGGGCTCAAAGCTGATGTTTGCACCTGCAAAGGCTTTCACCGCCCGTTGACGAAATTCCTCGGCAGTGATGGCAAACGCCGCCACGTTATACACGTTGCTGGATAATTTCTCGCGCGGCGCATCCATGATCATCAAAAGGGACTTGATCGCGTCGGGCATGGCCATGAACGAGATTTTCGTATCCGCGCGCACGAAGCACGGATAGGATTTTCCCTGAGCCGCCGCATGCAGCATTTCGGGGCCATAATCACTTGTGCCGCCGCTGGGTAATGTAAAGGCGGAGATCAAGCCCGGGAAGCGAATCGCCCGAAAGTCCAGCATGACCGGGGGCTTCTCATCCAAATGTTTTTGACCGTAATATTTGCTGTAGTAGATTCCCAACTTTTCACAATATAATTTATTGCATCCGTACATCGTATGCGGATTATCCCAATCCTCCTCCTTTACTGAACCCGCAATTTTCTTCGCCTCAATATTCGGCATCCCATACGCGGCGATGGAACTTGGAAACAAAAACTTCACAGACTTGCCATACTTCTCCGAACGATAAGCCGCCAGCATCAAAAGCTGCATCGTCCCTTCCACATTGATACGATGCGCTTCTTCCGTGGCGATCTCCGCTTTTGAAGAAAGCGAAGCCGCAAGATGGAAGATAATATCGAAATCATAATCATAAAAGGTTTTCACTTTATAAACCAAATCCCCCTGCACATGTTCTGCCGCAAGATCCTTGATCGAATCCGGCAGCGGCATCATGTCCGATGTAACGATACGATACCCGCCCTTCTTCGATAATTCCTGCACGAGCGCCTGACCAATTTCACCACACGCACCTGTCACCAGCACCTGCTTCTCGCTCATGGACTACTCCTGATATGCTAGAATGAAGTTCGCTTAATTTTACGACATAATAAAAGAATTGATGTCACAAAATGCCTATGATTTTTTCTACTGTCATGTCGTTGCGAGGAGCGCTCTTGTTCTTTGCGACGAAGCAATCCCCAACTCGGCAAGGAGGTTGCTTCGTTGGGAAGAGCACCCTCCTCGCAACGACATTCCTCGCGATCACATTCCTAACCTCCTGCGCCCAACTGGATGAGATCCTCGCCACACCCACTCCTCTCGTGCCGACGGAAACCCCGCTTCCGACTGCGACCATAAACTGGTTCCCGCCATCGGCGACTCCTACTCTGATAACTTTATCCACAAAAGCTCCCACCCCAGAAATGCGTCCCGGTCTTGGAAGTGAGATCATCACCGATGATTTCACCGATAAATTCCTTTGGGACATCGCTGCATCAAACCAAGCCAGCGCGGATATAAACCATAACCGCATTACGCTTTCTGTCCAAAGCCAGGTATATATGCTGAGCTTGCGAAACGACCTCGTGCTCAATAATTATTACGCCGAGATTACCGCCCGTCCCAGCCTTTGCCGTAACGAAGACAGCTACGGACTGCTCATCCGCGCCAGTGCCTCGAACTACTATCGTTTTGCTTTGTCATGCAATGGCACTGCCCGCGCCGAACGAGTCAGCGGTGGGACTCGCCTCGTCTTGCAGCAACCCCTCCCCAGCGGAGACGTGCCCCCCGGCGCGCCGGGCGAAGTCCGAATTGGCGTGTGGGCAGTCGGCAGGGAGATGCGTCTCTTCTTAAACGGGCGCTATCAATTCAGTATCAGCGATCCCAGTTTTCCAAGCGGCAGCCTTGGCGTATTTGTCCGTTCTGTGGGAGAAACTCCTGCAGTGGTTTCATTTTCCGATCTCGCCATTCAACAAGTGGATTATGTTTTGCCAACCCCAACCTTGTTCAGTCCATAATTAGCTTTAACCACTTGCAAACAATTTATTTTTGATTTAATATGTACAAACAGGTGGGAATTTTAAACACCCCATCTCCACATAATAAGATGCTCTCCCCTTCCGATCTCCTCCACTTGCCATACACCTCCGACCTGACCGAAGGCGGCATTGCATACGCGCTTCGCTCATTGGCATATTCCCATGAGCGGGCAGGCACTTCCCCGTATAACAAACTGCGCCGAACCGTGGCAAATGTGGCTGTGGAACTTGCTTTTCGGCGGTATCTCTCTCAAAACAATATCCCTTTTGAAGTAAAAGCCGCCGCTCCATTTACAGACCGCGAACGATATGATGTCTCTCTCGGCGGGCACAGGTGCGATATCAAGTCTTATCTCATTTCGCATCGTGCACAAATCACCGAGATGCGCCGCAACCCGTCTGCAATATTAAACGCCCCGGCGCTTGTGCCGTCCGATCAACATGCCAGCGATGGTCACTTGCGAAATGATATTTATATCTTTGGTTTTTTAGCTGGTATCATCGCCGCCTCGCAAGCGGACCTGCAGAAAGCCGTCGAAACAAAACAGCCGCATTACCTTATCCACGTGATGCCGGAAGCGTGGCGCAAGCCAACGAATTGGAATCCGCTTGGCGAATTGACCTTGAAATCTGATTCAGCGGAGGAACTGCTGGTCGAAGTCAACGGACAGGATGAGGCGCGGGACATGAAGCGAAAGATCATCAGCCTGCCGCCGAAAACAAGAGTTGCGGTGGATGAATCTTTTTATTCCATTTCCAGCGTTCACATCCGCCGCGCTGCAAACGCGCGTGTCGGGGTCAAATGCGAGGCGATCAAGGAAGCGTATGTCATCGCGCCGTTGGACTGGGGAAATATTTGGGTGTACGGGTTGGAGATTTTTCTGGCGGGCTATCTTTCGTACGAAGAATTTGGTCAACGTGCTGCCGCGCTGCCGCCGAATTCAAAAGTTTTTCAATATGAACACACCCGTGTAAAAAATTTATCCCTGCCGGTTTATCATTTGAAGCCGATGAAAAAACTATTCGAGACAACAGATACAACGCGCTGAAAGCGACCTTTTAAGGTAATATTATGTAGAACATGGAATCTACAAAAGAAAGACCCTCCCGCCATTCCAGAAGACCGCGCCTGCCAAATGCATTTACAACCACACTTGGCATTGCGGTTTTGCTGGCGACCCTTTTCACTGCATGGACTCCAAATAGTTTTTTTACCAGCAACTTACAGGAACAATTACGTTTAATCCTCACGCCTCAGGCTGGACCGAATGTTGTCACTTCACCCCAGCCACAACTACGCATTGGCATTGTTGCAGGGCACACAGGCAATGACTCGGGCGCTGTCTGTGTGGACGAGAACGGTGAGGTGGATTTGACGGAAGTTGATGTGAATTTGGAGATCGCCACCCTTGTGCGTGAGAGCCTGGTTTCGCGGGGTTATCAGGTGGACCTGCTCAACGAGTTCGACACGCGGCTGAATGGCTATCGCGCGGTGGCGCTTGTTTCCATCCACAATGACTCTTGCGAATATATTAATGAAGAAGCGACTGGTTTCAAAGTGGCGGCTTCGCTGGAAACCCGCGACGTGAACCGCGCACAGCGTCTGACAGCCTGCATGACAGACCGGTATCAGCAAGTGACAGGGCTGACCTTCCATGAAAACAGCATCACCGCGGATATGACCGAATATCATGCCTTCTCTGAAATTGACCCGAACACCATTACCGCCATCATCGAAACGGGATTTTTGAATTTAGACCGTGAAATTCTCACCAACCAGACCGACCGCGTAGCTGAGGGAGTGACGCAGGGTATTTTATGCTTCATCAACAATGAGAGCATTCTCCCCACAGCATTGCCTACATTAACACCATGAGCAAATCAAACTCCGCTCCGCAAACCAGCAGGCTTCGACCCATATTGATCGGCATCCTGTTCATAACCGTCATCGGAATTGCGGCATGGACGGCCACATCATCTCCAGCCTTGGGGGCAGGCAGCCCGGTTGTGATGCCGACATATGTCCGTTCCTTTGCATTCGCGGAGATCGCAAAACCAACCTACACTGCACTCCCCACTACAACCGCTCTTCCATCAACTGAAATCGCGGCTGTCACTGACATTCCAACCAACGCGCCTGAGTCTGTGATCCAAGCCGTAATCGTGGATTCGTCTTCCAGTGACACCCATTCGGAGTCTGAGCAGGCGCCAGTTTCCTACAGCGGGAACAAATACATCCTGGTGGACATCTCTGAACAGCATATGTATGTTTACGAAGCGGACACTCTCGTCTTCAGTTTCATCGCCTCTACCGGGATGAATAATGGCACGCGTGTCGGCAGTTTCAGCGTGCTGGATAAGATACCAAACGCGTACGGCGCCACCTGGAACATTTGGATGCCCAACTGGCTTGGTATTTACTGGTCAGGCAGCCTGGAGAATGGCATCCACGCTTTGCCGATCCTCTCGAACGGAGGACAATTGTGGGCAGGCTATCTCGGAGTCCCCATCTCGTATGGATGTGTGGTGTTAGGCGTTTCCGAATCGCAGATGTTGTATGACTGGGCTGAAATCGGCACACCCGTTGAAATTCAACGGTAGGTACTTAACAACGACGTGGAGCAAGACAATAAAGGTTTATAATAATTATTGACGCATTTAACAGTGGATTTTCCCAAAGGTGAATTATGAACAACCCTCTTTCAAAACTACGCGAATCAATGACACAGGAAAACGGGAAAATGCCGCGGGGCGATGGTGGCTCGGGAAACCAGAATCAGGCGAAGGGTTCAGTCCGAGGCGTTTCAAAGGGTGGAAATGTCAAGAAGAAAAGAAATCTTATCCTTCCGGTTTTGTTGATTACGATGGGATGCGCTGTCTTTTTGTTTGCGGCGTGGTCGGCGGTCAATTCACCGGTGCTGGCTTCCATTTTGAGTATTTCATCCGCACCGCAGCAGGCGCCGATTCAGTCGTTTGCCCAGGTGGATATTGCCAAGCCGACATATACACCTGCTGGTTTTCAGCAGCCCGTAGTGCAGGTCATTGAGCCGACAGCAACGTTCACTGCGGCTCCCGAAGCTGTTGTGTCGATTCCTTTGGATGTGCCAACTCTGGATGTAGTTGTACTTCCAACCGAGACCCCATTTGTGGAGCAGGCTTCTGTGCCGCAACAATCTGGCGAATCGGGCGGAATCACTGCGCAAATCATCCCCGATACTCCCACACCGGAATATGTCCCTCAGCCCACTGCGGTTGCAAATATTCCACCTTCTGCTCCATCAGGCAATGGCGGAGAACGCTGGATCGATGTGGATCTTTCCCAGCAACGTTTGTATGCGTATGAAGGTGACACGCTGGTCAACTCGTTCATTGTTTCCACGGGCACCTGGCAAACGCCAACGGTGACAGGCCGCTATAAAGTTTGGGTTAAGTTGCGCTCGGCTCCCATGTCTGGACCTGGTTATTATTTGCCCGATGTGCCGTACATTATGTACTTCTATGGAGATTACGGCATCCATGGCACATATTGGCATAATAATTTTGGCACACCCATGAGCCATGGCTGTGTCAACCTTTCCATTCCGGATGCAGAGTGGGTGTACAACTTCTCCAAAGTTGGGACCGTGGTAAACGTGCATTATTAGCTTAAAGTCATTGCTTGGCCAAAGAACACGGTTCGCAATGACAACTACTTTTTAATGAAATCAACAAACCTATCTCGAAGAGATTTTTTGAAATTGAGCGGCTTGGGGCTGGCAGGGTTGCTGGCGCCTCCGCTCAATTTTGATTTTAATGATCCCTTCGCCGCACAGCAGGGACGTGTCACCACGCGCACCGTCTGGGTATATAAAGGGCCATCCAAGGAAGCCGAGAAAGTTCGGTTCTATCAGCGGGATACAGTTCTAAGCATCAACAACACAGCTATCAGCGAAGATGTGGAGGCGCATAACCGCGTCTGGTACCAGATCGGTACGGAAGCCTACGCGGAAGGCTACGTTTATTCCGGCGACATCCATCCCGTACGCACCATCCTTAACCAGCCGCAAATGGAAATTCCAAAAGATGGGATGCTCGCAGAGATCAGCGTCCCTTACACCGACGCGCACGAAGAACCCAGCTTTGAATCGGATGTTGTTTATCGCATGTATTATGAAACGACGCATTGGGTCAAAGGCGTGGAAACAGCCGAAGATGGACAGGTCTGGTATCAGATCCGCGACGATAAATGGGACAAGCTTTATTACGCGCGCGCGGAACATATCCGCATCATGACCATTGACGAGCTTGCGCCGATCTCACCCGAAGTTTCGAATAAAGATAAAAAAATCCTCGTACGACTCGATCAACAACTTGTCATTGCGCACGAATACAATATTCCTGTTTTTGTAGCTGCAGCATCCACAGGCGCGATCCTGCGGGTTGGAACTTACACCACGCCGCAGGGCAATTTCCTCACCTACTACAAACGTCCCTCGCGTCACATGGCGGCTGGCGATATCGCCGCCAGCGGCTTTGACCTGCCCGGCGTGCCATGGGTGCAATACATCACCGAAAGCGGCATCTCCTTCCACGGAACCTTCTGGCACAACGACTTCGGCCGTCCGCGCTCGCATGGCTGCATCAATCTCGCCTCCAATGCCGCGAAATGGCTCTATCGCTGGACATCTCCACAAGTTGCCATGAACAAGGAATTTTCATTTGGGGGCGTGGGAACAAAAGTCGAGATCACCACGTAGTACCAATGAGACATTCTCTAAACTTCCTCTCAACCTTTATGATTAAAATCGAATTATGACTCTCTCTCAATTTTCACGTCGTGACTTTTTAAAACTATCCGCTTCGGGCGCGCTCGGGCTTGCTCTCTCCGAATTGGGCATTGACCACGCCCTGGCAGCCCCTCCCGCTTCCCAGGGACTCGCCCTGTGGAGCGGCGTTCCAATTCAGGATGCGCCCGCCTTTCATGCGAACAAGATCGAATTGCTTGGCAAGGATAAGGTTGTGGACCTGCTTGGGGAGGTTCAGGGAGAAAGTCTTGAAAATCCCTACAACACAACCTGGTATCAAGTAGCTGGCGGCTATGTTCATTCCTCCATCCTGATGCCCGTGGAATCGAAGTATCAAAAGGCCGTGTACGATATTCCTGCCGAAGGAAAGCTCGCGGAAGTCAGCGTGCCTTACAGTCTTACATACCTTGCGCCTTATTTTTACGCCAAGAACGCGCATCGCATCTATTACGAAACGACGCATTGGGTAAAAAAAGTGATCGTCAATCGCGAGGAAAAAAGCGTATGGTATGAAATCTATGACAACATACTGAAAAAATCATTTTATGTGCCGTCCTACAATCTGCGCCTCATTCCAGATGAGGAACTGACTCAACTTTCCCCGGAAGTTCCCAACGAAGAAAAGCTCCTACACGTAGACCTGGCCACCCAAATGGTCACTGCTTTTGAAGGAGAAAAGATGGTACTTTCTGTTCGCTGCGCCAGCGGTCAGCGCGGCACAGACACGCCCGTCGGCGAATGGTCTACATATCACAAGGGACCATCCATCCACATGACCAATTTTGGCGATGCCGTTGCCAACATCTACAGCCTGCCCGGCGTACCCTGGGTTTCGTTTTTCACAGGTTCCGGTCATGCCTTCCACGGCACCTACTGGCACAATGATTACGGACGTCCGCGCAGCAATGGCTGTGTCAATCTCCCCTCCAGTGTCTCCAAATGGGTATATCGCTGGACGAGCCCCGTAGTCCCACCCAATGAAGATTACCTGAATCTGCCCGGGCAAGGCACCCGCGTTCAGGTTGTTTAAGTCATACAAACACATATTAACTTTATAAAGGAAAAGAAATGAACCCAATTTTTCAGCACACTCAATACAAGCTCAAACGACAGGTTTTTGCGCTCGCAGGTAAATTCCGCTTTTACGCCCCAAACGGACAACTGGTTCTGTTCAGCGAACAAAAGATGTTCAAGCTGAGAGAAGATATCCGCGTTTATTCCGATGAAAGCAAAACCCAAGAAGTTTTGATGATCAAAGCCCGCCAGATTATTGATTTTTCCGCCGCCTTTGATGTTGTAGACAGCGCTTCCGGTCAAAAGATCGGCGCCCTCCGCCGCAAGGGACTCGCCTCCATCCTGCGCGATGAATGGGAAATTTTGGATGTTGGCGATAACATCATTGGCAAATTATTCGAAGACAGCATGGGATTGGCTTTACTTCGCCGCATCCTCACCAACCTTGTCCCCCAGAACTACGATATCACCGTTGGCGAAAATCGAGTCGCTGACCTTAAGCAGAATTTCAACCCGTTTACCTATGAATTAAATCTTGATTTCAGCATGGATATTACCGGCCAACTGGACCGCCGGCTCGGCGTTGCGGCGGGAATCCTTCTTGCCGCCATTGAGGGAAGACAAAGCTAGTAGATCTCTTCAGCCATCCTCTTTCTTCTTTCCTCTTTTCGTGGAGAAGAGGAAAGAAGAAAGAAAAATAAAATGCCTAACACCCCACTTTTTTCCGGACTCGTCATCGATGAAGCAGGCCGCCCTGCTGAATCCGCTTTTATTGGAAGCGAACCTGCCTACGTGGTGAACGATGATGGTTTCAAACGCCACATCCCCGCCGAGCAGGTGGACCGCGCCGTGCTCGCTCAAATGGCTGAGATGATGAAAGGCAGCGAAGACCTTATCTCCGAGCAGACCGCGAAAATGCTCGGGCAGGAAGATCCCTTCTCGAAAGCCATCATCGAACAGCAATTAAAAAACATCGACAAGCAATTCGATGCACTCATGCAGACTGGCATCCCCGAAGACATGCGCGCGTATTTGGGCATGATGGGTTTCAAAGTGGTCATCAATTATCACGGTGAGATCGTGCGGGTGGAACAGCCTGGCAGTGCAGGCGGTGATGAAGGTGGAGAATAAATCAAAACTCCGAGGTCTTTGAGACCTCGGAGTTTTTTTATGCCTTCTCCACCACCCAAAAATGGGATAAGCCAAATATTTTCAACGGTGTTCTTTCCAAAAACTGCAAGACCACACGCAGGAATTTTCCAAAAGCCCCAAACTTAGCGATGATATTGTCATATGCGCCGAAGATCACCGTGCGTTCAATGAATTTCACAGGCAAACCGTCAAATAATTTTTGCATATCGCGCCGCGAATACACACGCACATGCGGAGCAAGTTTGTCGCGCAGGGCGCGCGGAAAATAATTCACGAAGGGCTTGTTGCCAAAATAATATTTCCCCTTCCAAAAAATCCCGTGCGTTTCAAACGGGTATCCGCGGTTCGGGCAAAAGATCACCGCCCGCCCGCCCACTTTTAGTACGCGCACCATCTCTGCAATCGCGGAGCGGTCACTCTGCACGTGTTCGATCACTTCATGGCTGAGGATCAGGTCAACGGTCGAAGCGGGAAGCGGGATGGATTCCCCTGCGGCGTTGAATATCTTATCGGAATTGACTCGCGCTTCACGCGCCCGCTCAAAATCATATTCCAAACCGATCACATCCGCGCCGAGGGCGGATAGTTTTTCTACGTACATTCCCACCCCGCAGCCATTTTCAAGCACTCGTCCGTGAAGGCGTTCGCCTGCAAATTTTACAATCATGTCAAGGCGGCGCTGCTGCCCGTCGCGCCACACATAGGAAGGTTCTCCGCGCAGCGCGGCTTTTTGCATATCTCTTTCAGTCATATTCAAGATTATACCTTGCGCCTTCACTCTCTCTATGCTAAAATTTTGGCTGTAAGGACAACCCAATAGAGAAGACGCCGAGAAGTGGGTAGCCCCCACTTCTTCGCTTGTTAAATAGGAGTATGGAGCAGGTAGCATGCCAAAAAACGATTTTGCATTAGCTTTCAATGAAGTGCTTGAGGAAAAACAATTAGGCAAGGATATTGTCGTTTCAGCAATTGAATCGGCGATGGTATCCGCGTATCGACGCGCGGTGGGCGCATCC
>JACZJB010000076.1 GCA_014860805.1 Anaerolineales bacterium | reverse complement strand
TTTAACAACTGAACTTGGTTCGCGGCTTGAAAAATTCTTCATGCGATTTGTCGCCGTGCTGGTTTTGATTCTCGGATTTGTGACTCTCGACGGCGGACTCAACTTAATGGGCTCCCCACTTTCGCTTCAAAATTTAACTCGAAACTGGTTCCCGTCCGAAAGCAGTTCTGTCGCTCAGGCAGATTCTCCCCAACCCGCCGCCGACGGTGCCATCATTCTCGAAGTCCAAAACAATGGATATTTTCCCGCCACCCTCAAAGTCCCCGCAGGGCAGGATTTCACCTTGAACCTTGTCACTGACCAAACCTACTCCTGCGCACGGGACTTTGTAATCCCTGCCTTGAACTATTACGAATTACTCCCTGATACTGGAACTGTTCAAGTGAACATCCCTGCCCAAAAGGCAGGTTCGACTCTATTTTTCACCTGTTCCATGGGAATGTACACAGGGCAGATCGTTTTTGAATAAAAAAACTTTCTTTCTTCTTTCTTGAGGAGGAAGGAAGAAAGAGGAAAGAAGCTTCAATGATCAAAAAAACTTTCAAAGTCTCAGACATGACCTGCTCCAACTGCGCCATGAAACTCGAATCCCTCGAAGATACCCTCGAAGGCGTCAAAGAGATCAACGCCAGCTATCACAGGTTGGAAATGGTCATTGAATATGACGAATTAAAATTGACTGACGAACAGATCGTCGCGGCGGTGAAGAAAAAAGGTTACACCGCATTGCCAGCATAAAAAAATCCCGCAGACATCCTGCGGGATTTTTTGTGAAATCCTATGTTCGCCTTCTATAAATTTCGATCTCTTCACGAACCGTCTGCATTTCATGATTTCCTTTGAACAGATCAAATACAGAGAATACAGACATCAATAACCTTCCAAGAGAATTAAGAAATAACTGTAAACGCGAGGTTTTCATAATATTTTGCTCCTTAATAAAGTTTAAATAGGGACGAATAAAATAAGCTGAAAGTTTTTGCATTATTCACAGCCGCTTCTTTTGGAGAAATGCTCATCGTTTGCCATAGTGATACAGCCGCTGCTCCAGCTCTTGTTTTACGCCCAGCCGCCGGTTTGACTGGACAAATGCAGGGACAATGGTAATCAGCATCGACCCCAATGATGCAAGGACAAGGATCAATCGTGATGTTTTCATGTTGGCTTTCTCCTTTCTGATAATGTAGTACGACGGCAAAGACAACAAAATTGTTCCCGTTTAATGGCTTTTGCAACGGTGTTATACTCCCCGCCATGCCCAAATATTACACACCCAAACAAGCCAATGAAGCGCTGAGCATTGTTCTTCCGATGATGGAAGAGATGATGCAGATTGGCGAACGTATCCGCGCTCGTCAGCCTGAGATCTGGGATGTCGTGCAAAAGTCCGCTGGCAATGGCGGGAATCCCGCTTTGAGCAAATTGCTTCCAGACTTTGACAGGCTGGACCTGCTCCTCCATCAGCTTCAAGATATGAGTATTGAAGTCAAAGACCTGACGATTGGGTTGATCGACTTCGTTGCGTTATATCAAGGCAGGGAAGTGTATTTGTGTTGGCAATATGGAGAGGAGAGTATCAAGTACTGGCACGAGATCGAAGCGGGCTTTCAAGGCCGCCAGTTGATCGACTGGGAGTAAGACGTTGTTGTCATATCTTATAAAGTGTTCTATACTAGCGCGCATTCCATAAAGCGGTTGAGTGATAATGAGCATATCCCAAATCGGACGGTACGAAGTTGAAGCAGAACTGACGCAAGGTGGCATGGGCGTCATTTTTTTGGCAAAAGACCCTTACATTCAGCGGCAGGTTGTCGTCAAAGTATTGATGTACAAACATACATTGGATGATGTTTATCGCGAGTTCTTTCAGCGCGAAGCGGAAGTGATCGCCGCGCTGGAACATCCCTGCATTGTGCCGATCTATGATTTTGGCTGGCATGGGAAGCAGCCATACATCGTCATGCGTTATATGTCTGGCGGCAGCCTGGATGACAAACTGCAAAAGGGTGAGATCAAGCTCACTGAAATGGCACACATTCTCAAGCGTGTGTCTGAGGCGCTGGATGCCGCACATGCAAGGAACATCATCCATCGCGACGTTAAACCATCCAACATCCTGTTTGACTCAACTGGCGAGGCCTTCCTCTCCGATTTTGGGATTGCAAAATCCAAAGCCATTGCCGATGATGAAGGGGAGTGGTTGGTGGGCACACCCGCATATATGAGTCCAGAACAGGTGAAAGGGGATAAGGTGGATGGGCGTTCTGATATCTATGCCCTCGGGGTGACGCTCTATCGCCTGCTTTCAGGGAAACTGCCCTTCGCTTCTGACTCCACCACAGCATTGATCAACATGCACGTAGACTTGCCCATTCCAGATATTCGGCAGGTCAAATCCAATGTCCCTGCTGTGTGGCAGGAAGTGGTCGCAAAGGCGATGGCAAAAGGCCCGAATGACCGCTATCCTACTGCCAGTGATTTTGCCCGCGATGTTGGCGAAGTAGTTTCTGGCAAATGGTATTTGAGAAAGTTGTAAGAGTATATACACCATGCTTATCAAAGACCTTGTTGCCAGAGAAACAAGGTCTTATTTTTTACATAAACCTGCGAACTTTCCAACCTATAATCAAAAAGGAGAAAAATGAATAAAGGTATTCTTAGCGGTATCGCCGCCTACGCAATGTGGGGATTTTTCCCCATCTATTGGAAATTATTGCATGATGTGCCTGCTTTGCAATTGCTTGGGCATCGCATCGGCTGGTCGTTTGGTTTGCTGCTGCTTTATATTCTGGTTACCAAGCAGTGGGATGATTTTCGCACCCTTGCCTCTCACCGCAAGACGCTGGGCATTTATGCCATTGCGGGTGTATTGCTCTCCTTGAATTGGCTTATTTACGTTTGGGGCGTGAATGCCGGCTTTATCATTGAGACCAGCCTCGGGTATTTTATCAATCCATTGCTCAGCGTTTTGTTCGGCGTGATATTCCTCCGCGAACGATTGCGTCCCACACAATGGATTCCCGTCGTCGTCGCCGCCATTGGCGTCATCTATCTTACGGTCACGTATGGCCGCCTGCCGTGGATCGCGCTTTCTCTCGCGGTCAGTTTTGGCTTGTATGGCTTGGTTAAAAAACTTTCCCCATTGGGTTCGGTCTATGGACTTACGCTCGAGACAGGCATTGTGTTTCCGATTGCAATAGTCTATCTTGCGGCGGTTCAGGTCGGCGGCACGGGCGCCTTCCTGCATGACGGCCTGACTGTGGATTTGCTGCTTATCGGCGCGGGCGTGGTTACCACCATTCCTTTGCTTATGTTTGCATCCGCTGCAAAACAAATCCCATTTAACATGATCGGCATTCTGCAATATTTTGCTCCCACCATTCAATTCCTGATCGGCTTATTCGTCTATAAAGAGCCTTTTGACACCACGCGTCTGATCGGCTTTGGCATTGTTTGGTTTGCGCTGATCATTTTCTGGATCGAAAACCTCACGCATCGCACGCCTATTGACCCGATCCCTGAATTGGGGGAAGGATAGCTATTTCAGACAATAGATACAATATCCAATCAACTTTGGGATAAAATTGTCATGGAATACGGATAAGTTTTTTATAAAATACCCGCATGGGTATACATTCAACAAATGAGGCCGCGATGACGAATAAGAAAAAAGGGGTGATCGGTATTTTGACCGGGGGCGGCGATGTGCCGGGGTTAAATCCAGCCATTCGTGCGGTGACGATCCGTGCCATTCGTGAGGGATACCAGGTCATTGGCATCCGTCGCGGCTGGGGTGGTTTGATCGATATTGTCCGCGAGAAGGATGCGGATAACAGCAATAATTTTCAGATCCTCACAGAAGAGATTGTGAACCGTGCAGGCCGCACAGGCGGGACGTTCCTGCACACTTCGCGCACCAACCCGGGTAAGGTCAAAAAAGCGGATGTCCCGCCACATTTGCAGGATAAGTATGCCGAAGAGAAAAATGACCTGACCAAGGAAGTCCTCAAAAATCTTGATTTCCTTGGCATTGATTATATGATTCCCATCGGCGGCGATGATACCCTCAGCTATGGGGTTCGCCTTTATCAGGAAGGCTTCAGGGTCATTGCCATCCCGAAGACGATGGATAACGATGTGCCCGGCACGGATTATTGTATTGGCTTCAGTACCTGTGTTACTCGCACCATTTCGTTGACGAACAGCCTGCGGACCATTGCCGGCTCACATGAACGTTTTATGATTCTTGAGGTGTTTGGGCGTTATGCAGGCTTTACTGCCATGCTGCCTACCATGGCGGGGGCAGCCAATCGCTGTGTAATTCCTGAGTATAAATTTAACATCGATCATTTGACGGAAGTGATGGTGAAGGATCGCAACGCGAATCCAAGTCATTATTCCGTTCTGCTGATCTCGGAAGGCGCCATGTATGAAGGCGGTGAAATGGTTTTCAAGGACCGTTCCACCGATGCGTATGGTCATGCCAAACTGGGCGGCATAGGTGACCTGGTTTCAGAGCGTATTAAAGAGATCTCTCCCAAGCATAACAATGGTAAAGCCATTGATGTCATCAACCAGAAACTGGGATACATGGTGCGCGGTGGTGACCCGGATGCCATAGATTCGATTGTGCCAATGGCTTTTGGCAACCTTGCTCTTGACCTGATCTTGAGCAATATCCATGGCAGGTTGGTGGTCTTGAAGAATGGACGCTACGATAATATGCCGCTGGACATTGTCACCTCCACCAAAAAGCTTGTGGACGTTAACCGCTTCTATGACACAGACCGTTACCGCCCGAAGTATGAAAATTTTGAGATGAAACCATTATTTATCATGACAAGTGAGGCGTAAAAGTTTATTGCCTGGTGGAAGTTGAGGTTTTACTCACCCGCGAAACTTGCCTTTCGCGGGTGAGTTTGTTTAAGAGGGTCTTGAGCTGGATAAGATACTTCGGTAATTCGGCTTGATTTGAGTATAATTGTCCAAATTCCAGTAAGGAGAGTTTAAAATGAATTTTGCAATGTGGAAGAAGGCTTTGAATGTGATTCCCGAGGTCTCGAAGGAAGAATGGGATCGTTTGGATGTCATTTCAAAGTGGTTGATCTCGACTCGCGCGGCTGTCTTGGTGATGACTTTTATTTCGGCGGCGCTGGCGGGTTTATTCGCCTGGCGTGATGGAGCATTTAGCTTCACTCCATGGCTCGCTCTTGCTTTCGGTCTCATTATGGCGCATGCCAGCAATAACATCTTCAACGATTACACGGACTTTGTCCGCGGTGTGGATAAGGACAATTACTACCGTACCATGTACGGCGCTCAGCCAGTTGCTTCAGGCTTGATGACCCAGCGCCAGCACCTGACCTATTTTGCAGTGACAGGCTTGCTTGCGCTCGTCGCGGGTTTGTATTTGATCTTCATCAACGCCAATGACCCCACAATTTGGGTTTTACTTGGGCTTGGCGCTTTCTTTGTTTTGTTCTACACATGGCCGCTCAAAGGATTTGGTCTCGGTGAAGTGGCTGTGTTGGTCGTTTGGGGACCCTTGATGATTGGCGGCGGATATTACGTCCTCACACACCAATGGAACTGGCCTGTTGTCATCGCCAGCCTCCCGTATGTGCTGGGAGTGACAACCGTTATCTTCGGAAAGCACATTGACAAGATCGGCGTGGATACGGCTAAGAAAATCCACACCCTGCCCGTGGTCATTGGTGAAAAAGCCGCGCGTTACGCCATCATCGCGATGATGGTGCTCCCATATATTTTTACAGGCTATCTGATTTTGACAAAATTCTTCACGCCTGTCATGTTGATCGTCCTCTTTGCCATTCCTGCCTTGCGCGAAAGCCTTCCGCCTCTCACCAAGCCGAAGCCTGATACTCGTCCCGAAGGCTTTCCTGACGGACAGGGCGGCTGGCCGCTTTATTTTGCGCCCATCGCTTTCCGCAATAACCGCTCCTTTGGCTCGCTCTTCATGCTTGGCCTGCTGCTGGATGTGGCACTGCGTTTACTGCCTTTCACACAAAATTTCTGGCGGTAAAGAACTGCCCAATGGTTGGAACCAAGCCTCCCGCAGAAAGAAGCGGGGGGCTTTTTATATCCCCCGAAATTCCTATTGTGATATTATTTACAAATAAGATAGTTTTGGTTATAATAATGGTGATTAATTTCACAATTGAAGTAATGAGGTCACCATGAACACAAACAAAACACCCCATATCGTTATTATCGGAGCAGGTTTTGCGGGCCTGGAAACAGCTCGCGGACTCGCGAATGCTCCCGCGCGCATCACCCTGATCGACAAAAACAACCATCATCTCTTTCAGCCGCTCTTATATCAGGTTGCCATTGCGGGGTTGCTGCCTTCGCAAATTGCCCAGCCTGTGCGCACACTTTTCCGCAAGCAAAAAAATCTCACATTCCAAATGGGTGAAGTGACGGAGATCGACCTTGCCAAAAAATTCGTTAAGCTCAACGGTTCGGTGATTGCGTATGATTACCTTGTAATGGCGGCAGGCGCGCGAACCAATTTCTTCGGCTTTGATACGCTGGAGAAATATGGTTTGCAACTCAAGGATTTGGATACCGCTGTAAAAACGCGCAACCATTTGCTGTCCATGTTCGAGCAAGCCAGCCATGAAGGCGATGCCGAAAAGCGCAAAGCCATGTTGACCTTTGTCATCGTGGGCGGTGGACCGACGGGAGTGGAAACAGCCGGCGCGTTGAGCGAACTCATCAGACATGTGATGAGGAAGGATTTTCCGAGTTTGAACTTGAGCGATGCGCGGGTCATTTTGCTGGAGGCGGGGCCGAGCCTTATCAGCGCCTACCCCAACGAACTGCGCCAGGCGACCTTCAAACTTTTGCGCAACAAAAAAGTGGATATTCGTTTGAATACAAAAATGTTGGATTTCAACGGCCAGCGTGTGGAGCTGGGAGATGGTTCGATCATCGAGTCACAAACTTTGATCTGGACAGCCGGCGCGAAAGCCGCAGAGATCATTGACTCGCTTGGTTTGGAGCAAGCCAGCATGGGACGTGTGCGCGTCACTCCCAGCCTGCAGCTGCCTCAATTTCCTGATGCATTGGTCATTGGTGACGCCGCTTTCCTCGTCAATGGCGATGGCCAGCCCCTGCCCATGCTTTCCACCGTCGCCATTCAGCAGGGACATACTGCCGCAAAGAATATCCGCCGTCTGATCGAAGGCAAAGAACCGCTGTCATTCCATTACAAAGACCCTGGCTTGCTTGCCACAGTGGGACGCAACGCCGCAGTCGCCCGTATCTTTGGCATCTCTTTCAGCGGATTCATTGCCTGGGTGATCTGGGTCTTCCTGCACATCTACCGCATCATCGGCTTTCGCAACCGTTTGATCGTGATGTTCAACTGGGCATGGGATTATTTCTTCTATGACAATCAGGTGAGGTTGATCACGAAGGAGTAAAAATTTACTCGCTGAGCAGAGTGAGGCAGCATTACCGTCCGAACGCAGCCGAAGGACGGATTACTCCAACTCCCGATATAAAAACCATTCCCCTTTGCGTTTGTCTACGCCTTTCATGGCGCGGTCATAGTAAATATCGAAAATCTGACCTGAATCCACTTTTACCCGAAAATAGAACCTGCCCACATTCAACGATCCGCGTGTGGATGCAACCGCCGCATGTTCAGGGCGCATATTGTTAGCCATTTTTCCGCGCCACGTAAAATCAGTCCACTCGGAAAGGGACTCGACGATGTGGATGGTTTTCCCGTTCCAGATGATGCTGTTGGGGCAGGGCGGGGACTTTTCGTGCACAGGCGGCGTATTGAAGATCACTTCAATGTGCTCATCGAAAAAGTGAATGGGGGTGTAATCAGGCATGGAAAATGTCAATGGATAGAATCAGGCGCTCGGTCAGGCTATGAAGCGAGTGCCTGATTGTTTTAATCCAATAAATAACTACATGCGTCGAACTAAAATTGGGATCCCGATCGAGAGGATGATCATGAAAAATGAAATCGGGCACAGGATGACGGGTAAAAGCCAAAGTTCCCAAAAGCTGTTTTGACGCGCCTTGCCCGGGTTGTTCGGGTTGACGAGAAGCGTTTCAACGTCGCCCACTTCATTGGCAGGCGGGTTGGAGGAATTGACGCTTTCGTATTCGTATTGTTGACCTTCAAATGTGTAACTGAAGACGGGTGAGTAGGTGGTACTTCCATCGGAAGTTGAAGATTCCAAACGGACAACCGTGCCTTGTACTTCAATTCCAGAGCTATAAAACACGTAGCTCGTGTACGCGTACCAAATGCTGACGCCCAATAAAATGATTGCGCTGAGCGGCAGGAGGATAAAAGCGCAGCCAAGTTTGCGGCGGGGCTTGGGAATGCTGTTATCGGGGAAGGCTTGATCTACAGTCTGCATGATTCACCTCTAAGGATTGAGTTTGTATGCTCGAACTGTCCTGCTGGTGCAGGACCATTTCACCGCACCATCAGGTACGGATCATGAAAAAATTATCCGCGCAGGGCAATGGACACTACTTGCGGATTGGCGATGCGGAAGTAATCCTCCATTTTCATGAAAATTGACTTTTCCAAACTGCCTGCATTGAACACAACTTCCTCATTCTCTTTGATCATTGGGTCAGCAAGCAAACCGAGTTTTTCGTTAAAGGAGAATGGGGGAATGGAGCCGATGACGCAGCCCGTGAGCGCCTCAGCTTTTTCACGCGGAGCCATGCCAATGCTATTTGCGTTGAAATGTGCTTTGATAGCGTCAAAGTCCACGCGGCAATCGCCAGGGACGTTGGCAAGGTAGTACAAATTCTCCTTCTTGCTCATTCGTACCTGCACCACCATGGATTTGATGGCTTGTTCGATGCGGTTGCCGCGGATTTTGGTAATGAATTCCGTGCGGCCTTCCGTTTCATGCTCAAGCACGCGGTACGCGGCGCCTTCCTTATCGAGCAACGCTCGCAGTTGAGCGTGGATATCGGTCATTGCTTTCTCTCCTAGAATTAATTTAGGCTGCATTGTAATCATAATTCTTAAAAGAAAAGTGGGCCAAAAGTCCTGTATGAAAAGCCCCAAGTTCTTTAGGAACCTGGGGCTTTCTATCATTTATTTGCCTGTTATTTCAATTCCCACCACCAGCGCTTCGCGCGCCCACTCGCTCAGTTTCTGTCCCTCGCTCCAGCCCTGATACTTGGCTGCCATCAATGGGCGGATGGCTGACTCTTCTTCGATATTCCTGACGATACGGGCCGTAGCCGCGAAAATATACTTTCCGATGCGCACCGTCACTTCGGAGTTGGCGCGCAAATTCTTTACCCAGTCCGACCCGTCTGCACCGCCTGAGAGCAGATAAAGCGTATTGCTCACAATGCAAAACCAGATCTCGATCTCATGCGGCTTGCCAGTCTTGCGTCCCTTGGTGGTGAGGTAGCAGTATTCTTCTTTTGCAAGCTGCGAGAGAAGGTTTACCAGGTTATCTTTTTCGTTACTCATAAAACCTCCGCATTAATAATCATACTGGCTGATATCCTGTACTTCATTCGAGAGGAAATAGGTCTGTGCGGGGAGGAGCAGGTGCTTGCGCTTCCATGTGGCGTAGACCGTGGTGCACTGCGAACGCATCAACCGCTTGATTAGGGACGAATCGTATAACAGAATGGAGCGGTTGGTGATGCTTTCAATGACTGTCCAGTGGTCGTGGTACCCCTGCAGGCCGAGGATGATGGCGCGTCCGGGCGTGCCGTCCAAAAAGTTTTGCATGGATTTCCAGAAAGTTGTCAGGTCCGGGTTCTGTACGCCGCGCCAGCGGATCTCTACATTGGCAATGCGTTTCTTTCCCACGACCTTATCCAGGATCAGGATCATTTGCGGGTGAAGAATGCCGCCGATCAGGAACTTGCCAAGCAAGCCGCGGCGCGAAAGATAGTGGATCAAGTCGTCAAATAACTGCTGGGTTTCTTCATCTGAGGAGTGGTTGATCACCCGTTCCGCATTTATGATGCTATAGAGTCCGCACAATGAGTCCAAGCCGCCTTGTTGAAAGGGCGGTAATCCCAACATGCCGCGCTTGGATGACGTTGATTTCATAACGGAACCTCGCCGCCATTATACGTCTTTGTCGGAGCCTCGTTCCAATTTTGATTTGAGATCGTCACGTTTGGGGCCTGCCAGCGGCACGCCTGCCTTATACGCCGCCGAAGCGATCGAGTGAGAAACGGCCGGCGAGGCGAGCAGAACGAAGAAGATCAAAAGAATGCCCTTCCACGCCGTCAACGGGGTGAGGATGCTGACTGCAAGAAGCAGGAACACCAGCCCAAAAACGCTGACCTTGCCCGTGGCATGCAGGCGGGTATACACATCCGGCAGGCGAATGAAGCCGATGACGCCCACCAATGAGAGAAAGGTGCCGAGCACCAAAAGGATCATGGCAATGACTTGTTGAAGGGTTTCCATTAGAACACCCTTTGGTCAGAGATGAACTTGGCGATCGTCACTGTGGCAAGGTAACCCAGTGCCGTGGTGACGATCGCAACATCGAGGAACAGGCTGTTATTGCCGATGATGCCGACGAGAATCAGCACAGCGGTGGTAAGTGTACTGGCTACATCCAAGCCGACGAGACGCGCGGCGCTGTTCTCGCTGCGCCAGGTGCGCCATGCTGCCACAAGGATCATTATCAGGTGCAGGGCGAGCACAACCCAGATCACAATATTAAGGATGGTTTGCATGTGTGTTTTTTCCCGGATCAATCGAAAAGTGAGCTTAATAATTTATGACGCTTCGCCTGCGCCTCATCCGCCGCCACAGCTGTTGATTCCACATCCAGGCAGTGGGTGTACATGATGCCGTCACTATCCATTTCGATCACCAGTTCGCCGGGCGAGAGTGTGATGGCATGGGCGCTGATGGCTGTCCCGAGTTCAGACTTGCTCCCGGTTGGGATGGCGATAATGCCTGATTTGAGAGGCAGTTTCGGGTCCAGCACGAGGCGGGCGGTCGCGATCCCGCCGAGGACTACATCCTTGAACACGACGAAGGCGTATTGCATGCCCGTCCAGAGGAAACGCGGCAGACGGTCAATGCGGAAGAGCATGGGCGCGTCCTTGGGCATGAGCAGGGTGATGCCTGTTGCGACGAGCAGACCCAGCACGAGGTTGGGCAATGTGATGTTGGCGGTCAGCATCAGATAAACGATGAATAGGGCAATGATCGATGAGAGGTAAAACATTATCCACCTCCGAGAATGGCGGTGATGTAGGAAGCGGGTGCAAGCATCCACGCGGCGGTCATTTGTGCGAAGGATACCAGCGGCTCAGACCAGATGCCCAATAGAAGTGCGAGCGCGATGAGGATCGTGGGCGCGACCAACTGGTCTCCCGGCTTCAGCTTGACCTCAGGGTTGGCTTCGAACCAGACTCGCGTGAAGGCGCGAATGATGTACACCAGCGTTATGATGCTTGCCACGCCGATGATTGCCAGTGATAGATACTGTTCCGCTTCGACGCCGCTCCAAAAGATCATCAACTTGCTGATGAAACCGTTGAGCGGAGGAATACCCGCCAGTGCCATGCTGCCGATCAGAAAGAGGACGCCCGCGAAGGGATGATACTTGCCCACACCGACGATGACATCGAACGAAGCTGATTTGACTGCAGCGCGGCTTGCCATCGCGCCAGCCAGCATGAGCATGGCGGCTTTGATGATGGCGTGGTTGAAGGTGAAGACCAGCGCCGCCGCCAGCGAGAGCGGAGTGCCCCAGCCGATACCCACAAGGATGAAGCCGATCTGTGCCAGTGTGGAGTATGCCAACATGCGCTTGGCATTATGCGTACCCAGTGCGCCGAAGCCGCCATACAGCACTCCAACTACACCCAGCACAACCAGGAGAGTCTTGAGCATGTCCGCTTCGGTGGCGAAGAGCAGGGTGGTCATACGGAAGAAGCCATACACGCCGATCTTGACCACCAGCGAAGAAAGCATGGCGCTGACGGCGGAGGGGGCGGCGGCGTGAAAATCAGGCTGCCAAAAGTGGAATGGGAAGGTGGCGCTCTTGATCAGGAAGGTGGCGGTCAGGAATGCCATGCCGGTCAGCCTCAGTGGCGCGGACGGATTCTCCGCGATGCGGGCGGCAAGGTCAGCATAGTTGAGTGTGCCATACGAAACATACAACGAACCAACACCCAGCAGGAAGAAGACCGACGCCAGCGTGGAGATGTAGAAATATTTATAGGCGGCTTCCACGCCGTATTTATCGTCTGCGATGGCGGTCAGCGCTGCACCGGAAATGACGATGATCTCGGCGAAGACGAACAGGTTGAAGATGTCGCCGGTGATGAAGGCGCCGCTTAATCCGCCTGAGAGCGCGAGGAAGAGCGGATAGAAGGTGGGGTACTGAACCACTTTCTCGGTCGAGCCGAGGGCGTAAACCAAGCCCGCGCAAAGGACGAGCTGTGCCATGATGAGCATGAAGACGCTCAACAGATCAGCAGCGAGGGTGATGCCGAACGGGGCTTGCCACAAGCCCAACTGAAATTGAACAGGCGCGAGCGTGGTCTGAACCGTGCGCAGCAATCCAAATGAAAAGCCCAAGGCGGTCAGCATCAGCCCGAGGGCGGTGAACGCTTGAATCCGCCTGTAGTTGCGCAGGAAGAGTGTGATGGGTACACCGATCAGCGGCAACAGAAGAGGCAGGAATAAAAAGGCGGTATCCATCAGTTCTTCAATCCCTTCACTTCGTCGCTGTCACTGGTTTTGTAGCGGGTGGAGATCACGTACAACAAGCTGAGCACGAAGGCGAAGCCGCCCATGCTGATGACAATGGCGGTTAACACCAGGGCTTGCGGCAGCGGGTCGCTGATCTGCGCAGTGGCAGTGGAGTAGGCAGCGGCTTGCCCGTTATAGGCGCCGGTGGAAAACAGAAAGAGGTTGACCGCATTCGAGATCAGTACCAAGCCAATGGCGGCGCGGATGACGTTGCGGCGCAAAATTTGATAGATGCCCGCAGCGAACAGAATGCCCACTGCGAGCGAGGTGAGTATGTTCATGCTTGCTCCTTGATGGAGGCGAGCTCTTCGAAGGCTTCTTTTTCTTCATCACGCGGGCGACCGAGGTTATCAAGGATGAGGGTTGCGGTGCCGGTGACGGTGAGAGCGATGGCAACTTCAAAGATGAAGGAGTTGGTCAACCCGAAACCGGGCGGCAATGGCAAGCCAAACATGGCTCCATAATCCACGGGGGCGGCGACTCCGCCTGCAAAGATCGCGCCGCCAATGGCATTGAGCAAGGACAAGGTCAACCCACTGGCGATCAACGTCACACGGTTGAGCCAGGGAAGTTTGCGGCGTGTTTCTTCGTATCCGAAAATGATGTACCACATGGCAATGCCCAAACTGATGACAACGCCCGCTGTGAAGCCGTCGCCGGGCATGTCGTGCCCGTACATCATATGCGTGACGCCGAGCATCAGGGCTAGGGGCAGGGTGATGTATGCCAAAAGATGCAGAAGGGGTGAAGTGGGCAAGCCGTGAATCCCCAAGGGGGTATGTTCGGCGTTCAACTTTGTTTTCTCTGCCTGGCTGTGCTCACCCGCCTTGCGTGACGCAAAATGCAGCACGGTATAAATGCCGAGTCCCGCCATTGCGAAGACCATGATCTCGATCATCGTGTCTGCGGCGCGGAAATCCACCACGATCGCACCAACGATGTCCTTTGCGCCGGTCAGCGGCTTGGAATTCTCGGCGTAGTAGGGCGCCACCACGCTGTCACGCGGACGGGTATTCAACGCCGTGAACGTGATGGCTGCCATCACCAAACCAGCCAGCCCTGCCACAAGGATATCGCGCGTCATGCCGCGGCGGCTGTGAAGCAGTTCATTTGCCTTGTTGCGCTGTTTGCGCGGGAGGATGTTCAAACTCAAGATCAGAATGATGGTCGAAAGAATGTCAACCACAATTTGCACGAGCGCCACGTCGGGTGAAGGGTCGAGCGCCATCCAGATCGCAACGCCAAGTCCGCTGACGCCCAGCGCAATGACTGCATGCAGGTCGCGCCGAATGACCAAACTCGCCAGACTCGCCATGACGATCATCACCAACGAGAAAGCACGCAAGCCGTTCAGCCCTTCGATATCCCAATGCAAGTTTTGGGTGAACATCGTCAACGGGATGCGGCTGAACAGCAGGACGATGGCGACCATGCTAAGGATCATCACACGGAGATAGAAGCGCATCTGACCGCGCTGTAATTTGGTCGCTGTTTCTGCAAGCGAATCCAAACCGGAGACGGTTCCGTTGAACAACGTGTTCAGCGTGAAATTTGGCAGCAAGTTCATCATCCATGTGCGGATACGTCCGCGCTGCCATAAGATGAGGGCGCCGAGCGTGATCGCGATCATCGAAAGGATCAAGGGAACGTTGATACCCGTCCACAAAGCGAGTGAGACTTTTACTTTTGCGCCGTAAGCGGCTTTGGCGGCGGCGGCGAGAAAGTCTACGAGGAAGACGGGTTCGACGGGTGTGATGCCGATCAGCAGGGAAAGCACGGCGGGAATGCCCGGCGCGAGCCAGAACCAGATCTTCGGGTCGTGCCCGTGCGGCGGGTGCTTTTCATCCGCAGGAGCGCCGAGAAAGACTCCGCGTACCAGCAATGCCGCCTGTGCAAGGATGAACGCGCCCGCGAGAACCGTCGTCAGCGGGAAGAGAAGGTCCACGATGGCGGGCAGGCTCGGGTGAGTCGCGGAGGCGAGCAATGTCTCTTTGGCGAGAAAGCCGAAGAGGGGCGGGAGTCCTGCCATGGAAAGGGCGGCGATGGAGATGATCCCGAACATAATCGGCATTTGCTTGCGAAGCCCGCCCAGTTTGCGGATATCGCGTGTGCCGGTTTCATGGTCGATGATGCCCGCTGACATGAAGAGCGCCGATTTATACAGCGCGTGCGCCAGAATGGAAATTACCAGCGCTTTGAAGGCGATCTCGGTGTCCTGCCCGATCAAGGCGACGAGCACGCCGAGTTGTGAAACCGTGGAGTAGGCGAGCAGGGGTTTGAGATCGTTCTGTTTGAAGCCGAGATACGCGCCCACCAACATGGTGGTGACGCCGAAGATGGAAAGTACCCAGAACCACAAGTCTGTGTTGCCGATGGCGGGGTTGAGACGCGCCAGCAAATAGATGCCCGCTTTCACCATTGTCGCTGAATGCAGGAAGGCACTGGCAGGAGTCGGTGCAGACATGGCTTCGGGCAGCCAGATGTGCGCGGGGAATTGGGCGCTCTTGGTAAATGCGCCGATGATGACGAGTGTGAAAAATACGGGGTACAGCGGGCTGTTACGCAAAAGATCGCCGCTGGCGAAGATGGTCTTGAAGTCCGCGCCGCCGCTGATGGACATGATAAAGACGAAGCCCGCCAGCATGGCAATGCCACCGCCGCCCGTGATGAACAGCGATTTGAAGGCGCCTTTGCGTGCGGCTTCATCCTTGTATTTGTAGGCGATCAGCAGGAAGGACGAGATGCTGGTCGCTTCCCAGAAGAGGAATAGCGTGATCAAGTCACCCGCCAGCACCAGTCCAAGCATGGCGAGCATGAACAGCAGAATATAGGTGAGAAAGCGCCACGCGGATGAATCGTCGCCGAAGTATTGCCCGGCATATAAGACGATCAGTGTGCCGATGCCGGTTATGAGCAGGGCAAAGAGCGCGGAGAGTCCGTCGAGGTAGAGTGAGAAGTTCAGCCCGAGCGAGGGAACCCAGGGCAGGCTGAAGGTGAGAGCCTTGCCTTCGGGCGCGAGGCTGAAGGCATAAAGCGTGACTCCAAACGCGGCGAGTGGGAAGAAGAGCAGGAGTCCGCCCATGCGCGAAGCGGTCCAGCCGCTGCGGCTGAGGGCAAGGGCAACAAAGATGCCAATGCCGAGGATGAGGAGGGGAAGAACTAGCAGGAAATCTGGCATGTATGTTTCCTAAAGAATCAAGGTCTTGAAGAGACTGCCCGCCGAGCTCCTGCGTGCAGAGTCAGGCGGGCAGAGATTAAGCCTTCGCTTTTCGTTGACGTGTAAAATCGGTTGCGAACAGAATCCCCAGCGTCAACACCGTGATGGGGATGATACCGAAGATCAATACGTTATTTAAGAGCGGCAGGGCGTCGTGCTGGGTGGCGTCAAGGATCAGATAGGCGGTGTAGGCGACGTAGTAGAAGAGGAAGAGCCAACCCTCCCAACGCTCTATCAGGTTGTTGGTAAAGAAGATCGGCAGAGTCATGACCGCCACCGCCACCATGACCGGAATGTCGAAGGCTTCCGCCGCCGCCGAAACGGGGATGCCATTTGGGGCGACGAGCGCCGTCAGCCCGAGCACGGAAAGGATGTTGAAGATGTTGCTGCCCACCACGTTGCCCACGGCAATGTCACGCTCGCCTTTGATGGCTGCCATGACCGAGGTTGCCACTTCCGGCATAGAGGTTCCAGCGGCGATGATGGTCAATCCGATGATGAGCTCACTCAAGCCGAGTGAACGCGCAATGGTGATGGCACTTTCCACAAGCCAGTTGGAGCCTTGCACCAGTAGAGCCAGACCGATCACCACCAAGCCGAGGTTGATGACCCAGGGCTTCCAACCGCTTTCATTTTTCGCGGCATATTCCTGGGCGTATTCATCTTCCACTATTTTATTTTCTTTGCGGCTTTGCATGATCAAAAAGACCGTGTAGGCGATGATGCCGCCGAACAGAAGAATACCCTCAAAGCGCCCAATGACTCCATCCAACGACATGAAGTACATGAGAAAGGAAAGCCCGATCATGATCGGCACATCCAGGCGGATGAGCTGCTGTTGAACGATGAGCGGCGCGATGATCGCCGAAAGCCCCAGAATGAACAGCACATTGAAGATGTTGCTGCCAACTACATTGCCCACGGCAATATCCGATTGCCCGGCAAGGGAGGATTGCACCGAGACCGCCATTTCAGGTGAACTGGTGCCGAACGCCACCACGGTCAACCCGATGACCAATGGCGAGATGCCCACTTTTGCCGCAAGCCGCGAAGCGCCGCGTACCAGCCACTCCGCACCGAGAATCAGAATGACCAAGCCGCCTACAAAGAAAACCCACGTCATAATTGTCATACTTCTCAAGTTCCTTTAATGTTTTCTGTATAAATACAAAATGTTGCAGAGGCTGCAACATTTTGTGCTGTTTTATATTTTGTCATTCTTCGTTCATCTGGCGGTGCAGCGCTCTCAGGTTGCGCCGATGCAGGGTCTCT
>JACZJB010000004.1 GCA_014860805.1 Anaerolineales bacterium | reverse complement strand
GCCAATTACATCGGCAGCAGATTCTCACGGCTGGCAATGAACTTAAGATAAGCAATAATCATTTCGTAAAAATAAAAATGGAAATCAATGACGAAACAAATATTAGTTACCAATGACGACGGGGTTCTCGCTCCAGGTTTGCTGGCTCTCGCACAAGAAATGAAAAAGATTGGAAATGTCACCATCATGGCGCCGGATAGAAACTGGTCTGGCGGCGGGCATGTCAAAACCCTGGACCGCGCCTTGCGTGTGCGCGAATTCCGTTTGGAGGATGGCACACAGGCTTTCGCCAGTGACGGCGCGCCGTCCGATTGCGTTGCGCTTGCCACTCTTGGATATTTCAAAGAAAAATTTGACCTGGTCGTTTCAGGAATCAATGTCGGCGCAAATCTTGGGCACGATGTCACGTATTCAGGAACCGTCACCGCCGCGATGGAAGCTGTTATCGCGGGCGTGCCGGGTGTTGCAATTTCGCTGGAAGTGCCCGAAGGTCATATCGGTCAAATTGATTTTTCGCCATCCGCTCATGCAGCGGGCATCGCTGTGAAAAACGTGATCGAACATGGACTTCCCCCCGAAACGCTGCTAAACATCAACATCCCTTTTTTGAAACAGGATGAACTCAAAGGCTTTCGCATCACCCGCCAGGGATTGCGCGTGTATCACAGCCGCCTCGACGAACGTACCGACCCGCGCAACCGTCCCTACTATTGGATCGGCGGCGACGCGCCTACGGGCGTCCCAGAATCCGGCACCGATGTCGGCGCACTCTCCGAAGGTTACGTCTCCGTCACACCTTTGCAGCTTGACCTGACTGCCTACCGCGCCCTCTCCGACGTCAGCACCTGGAAATGGCAAAGCTAAACGCTTGCCTTCAAAACACGACTCTTTGTCAAAGGCTTAATTTGATATGCTCCACAGCAAGCGGGGATTAAGAGCGTATCAAATCGATTCAGGATAAACGCTTCAGACTCTGTCGATACTTGAACCTGCCCCTCGATCACGGTCAACCCGTGAAATGATTCTCCCAACGTATCCAACCCCACAGTTTTCTTTTCGACTGCAACAGTCTCCAGCTTGAAATATTCGCACTGGGTCAACGTCTTTATTTCCCCATCTGCAATCTCAGACATCGGCAAAACAGACGGACTGGCTTTCGGATTCGAAACCGCCAGCGCCTTTTCGATATGCAATTTGCGTTTTTCTGTTTCAGGCCGTCCCCAGTCATAAACGCGATATGTGATATCCGATGTTTGCTGGATCTCGTAAAGGAGCATCCCCGGCCCCAGCGCGTGGATCGTGCCCGGGCTGATAAATAACGTATCTCCCTTTTTCACCTCAATCGATTGAGCTGTCTCAAAAACTGTCCCATTTCGGATTGAATCAGCCAATGCTTCGGCTGTGATGTTCGGCTTTATACCCGCGATCAATTTGGCATTTGGTTCCGCTTCCAGGATATGCCAGGCTTCGGTTTTACCGAAGAAGCCATCCCCTTCCAGTTTTTTCGCCTGCTCATCATTCGGGTGGACCTGCAATGACAACCACTGAGCACAATCCAGAATTTTGACCAGCACTGGAAAACGATTTCCCGTCTGCGCAACTGCGCGGGAGCCGAGCAGGTCACTGCCAAAGGTGAGGGAAATGTCTGAAAGGGTCCGCCCGGCATAAGGTCCAGAAGAGATGCGGTTGCCCGCATAGATGATCCACGCCTCGGCAGTTGGCACGATCTCAGGGCGGAGTTTTGCTCCTCCCCAGACGTAATCACGATATTCAGGGTCCAATGAAAAAGGGTTCTTGTGCATGGGGATATTGTACAGCCAAATAGACAGACGAAGTGCAAATATCTTTAACAAGATGTTAACCAATCCTTCCATTGACCTTAAGACCCCGCTGATAACATCACACTTGTAAATATAAAAAAGGAGAAATAGAGAAATGTCCAAAACTGTTCGTTCATTGTTGTTTGTTGTAGTGGCTTTGAGCCTAGTGCTCGCCGCTTGCGGGGCTCCTGCTACGGAGGCCCCTGTTGCTACTGAAGCTGTTGTGGAAGCCACCGAAGTTCCCGCCGAGCCAACTGCCGCCCCCACTGAAGATCCAATGGCAATGTATGCTCCAGACGCCGTCACAGGGGATATTATCACCGCTGGCTCTTCCACCGTCTTCCCTCTTTCCGAGCGCATGGCTGAACTGTTCCAGCAGGAAGGTTACACTGGCAACATCACCGTGGACAGCATTGGTTCCGGCGCTGGCTTTGAACGCTTCTGCGTTGCCGGTGAATCTGATATTGCTAATGCTTCCCGCGCCATCAAGGACAGCGAGAAGGAATCTTGCGCTGCCATCGGCCGCACTCCCATCGAGTTCCGCGTAGGTACCGACGCCCTCGCTGTGGTTGTGAGCGCTCAAAATGATTTCGTCACCAACCTTACCAAGGAACAACTTGGCAAGATATTCTCCGGTGAGTTCACCACTTGGGACCAGGTGGATGCCTCCTTCCCTGCTGAAACCATCCTTGTCTACAGCCCCGGCTCTGACAGCGGCACTTTCGATTATTTCGTCGAAGCTGTGGTTGCGCCGCTGACCCTTAATGCAGACGGCAAAGCTGATGTTGCCCTCGGTGAAGAAGCCTTGCTTGGCCTGGAAGGCGCCCAGTTCTCTGAAGATGACAACGTTCTGGTTAAGGGTGTGGAAGGCAGCCCCTACGCCATCGGCTACTTCGGCTATGCTTATTTTGTCGAAAACCAGGGCGCCCTGAAGGCTCTTGATATTGAAGGTGTTACGCCCAATCAGGAAGATGTGGACAATGGAACCTATCCTCTCGCCCGCCCGCTCTTCATCTATTCTGACGCGACCATCATGACTGAGAAGCCGCAGGTTGCCGCTTTCATCTACTTCTACCTCAGCAACGTGAACGACAACATTGTGGATGTAGGTTACTTCCCTGCTCCTGCCGACGCTCTTCAGAGCGCCATGGATGCCTGGACTACCGGCACTGGCAACTAAGAAATAGCAAAAATATTTTGGGCTGGTCTCAGCAACGGGGCCAGCCCATTTACGCGTATATAAGTTTTGATCATTGAAATTATTAGTACATCATTTTCCATTATTTTCAAAACCCAGCACCATTCAAGAGAGTGCACATGAAGGAAGAAACCCTCAACTTAAAAACATTGGAAACGCAAAGTTTCCGTCAGTTCGACTTGAAAAAGAAACGTCGAACCGGGGAAAGCATCATTCAAACCCTGCTTTTCCTTGCCGGCATCCTGTCCATCTTCGTCACCATCGCCATTGTGTACGAGCTGGGCAAGGAAGCCATGCTTTTCTTTAATGACCCTGACGTGACGTTGGGGAAATTTTTCGGTACCACGAAATGGCAGCCGGGAATCGGGCAATACGGCATTTGGGCATTGGTCTCTGCAACGCTTGTGACAAGCTTTATTGCCATTCTGATATCACTCCCCCTGGGACTTGCATCAGCGATTTATTTAAGCGAGTACGCATCTTTTAAAGCACGCTCCATCCTCAAGCCAATTTTGGAAATCCTCGCAGGCATCCCAACGGTTGTGTATGGTTATTTCGCCCTGCTGTTTATTACCCCCATTCTCAAGTCCATTATTGGCGAGCAATTGCAGGTCTATAACATGCTCTCTGCAGGCATTGTAATGGGGATCATGATCCTGCCGCTTATCTCTTCAATGAGCGAAGATGCGTTAAGTGCCGTGCCGCGCTCCCTGCGAGAAGCCGCCTACGCGATGGGTGCTACAAAAGTGGAAACCAGCCTGCAGGTGGTTTTGCCTGCTGCACTTTCAGGCATCGGCGCGGCGTTGATCATTGGAATATCCCGCGCTGTCGGCGAGACCATGATCGTGGCAGTCGCCGCTGGATCAGGACCCAACTTCTCGTTCAATCCGCTGGATGCTGCCGAAACCATGACCGGGCATATCGCCCGCATCAGCGGCGGCGACCTGTCCTATAACAGCATTGATTACACCAGTCTCTTTGCAATTGCGCTGATGCTGTTCCTGCTAACCCTTGTGTTAAACCTGATCAGCCAATGGATAGTCAATCGTTTCAGAGAACGGTACGAGTAGGTAACCATGCACACAAATAATCATTACCCCCAAGATCAGGATTTTCGTGAGGCGCTTGGCGGACGTTACCGCACAGCGACCATTTGGCAGGGCTTGTTCCTATCCGCATTGTTAATTGCGATTATCAGCCTTACCGCACTGATTTACAACGTTGTGGATGGCGCCTTCGGTTATGTAGCCTTTGACTATAAAAAAGACCCCGCTGAGTTCACGTCCACGCCATTAACCGAACTTACACAGGACGAGTTAATTACCATACTCAAAGATAATCTGTCCTCCGGCGCATACAAAAAATTGGAAAATGAAAAACCCATGCAGAAACGCTCTCAGGCAGAACTATATACTCTTTTTCTTGAGCGCCTTGTCCAATTGGACACCAAAGAAACCTGGAGTATGACCAACTCGCTGATGAACAGTGAAAAGATCAAGGCAGAAGTTGCGGAGAAATACCCTACTGCAAACCTTGAATTCCGCTCCTGGCTCACCCCCCAATTTTTAGTCACTCCCATGTCGTCCAAGGCTGAGTTTGCGGGGGTCCGCACGGCTGTCCTGGGCTCTTTATGGCTTGTTGGAATTGCCATTCTGTTTTCCCTGCCAATTGGCACAGGGGCAGCTATTTATTTACAGGAATACGCGCCGAAGAACTGGTTCACTGGCATTATCCAAACAAACATAAATAACCTGGCAGGCGTGCCAAGCATCGTCTATGGGATGCTGGGATTGGCGGTCTTTGTGCGCGTGATGGAGCCTTTCACCAGCGGAAGCATGTTCGGCGTCACTGACTCAAACGGACGCACCGTGCTTTCGGCTGGTTTGACAATGGGAATTTTGGTACTACCCCTGATCATCATCAACGCGCAGGAAGCCATTAAAGCCGTTCCAGATTCACTCAGGCAAGCAGCATACGGAGTAGGAGCAACTCGCTGGCAGGCTGTTTGGTATCACGTTCTGCCGAACGCACTACCCGGTATACTCACTGGCAGCATCCTCGCCCTTTCCCGCGCGTTGGGTGAGACCGCTCCACTTATTGTTGTAGGCGCATCCACCTTCATCAGCCTTGACCCGCAAGGTCCATTCTCCAAATTTACCGCGCTGCCAATCCAGATCTATCAATGGACAACAAGGGCCCAATCCGAATTTCACGCCATCGCGGCAAGCGCAATCGTTGTTCTGCTTGTTCTCCTCTTAACTCTAAATGCGACTGCGGTTCTTCTCCGCAACCGCTTCCAGAGACGGTGGTAATCTTTCAATTTGTGGATATAAACTATGGAAAATAAATACGCAATCGAATCCAACAATCTCTCCATTCACTACGGCAGCTACACAGCCGTAAAAGATGTAAGCGTGAAGATCCAGCCGCAAAAAATCACAGCGATCATTGGCCCATCTGGTTGTGGCAAATCCACACTATTGCGGGCTTTGAATCGAATGAATGACTTTGTGCCGGGCTGCCATGTCACCGGGGAATTGCTCCTGCAGGGACAAAACCTGTACGGCAATCAAATCGACCCTGTGGAAGTCCGCCGCAAAATCGGCATGGTCTTCCAAAAGCCCAACCCTTTCCCAAAATCAATTTACGAAAACATCGCCTGGGGCGCGCGCATTAACGGCTTCAAGGGAAAGATGGATGAGCTTGTTGAGCAATCATTACGCAGCGCCGCCCTCTGGGATGAAGTAAAAGATAAACTTCAAGAAAGCGCCTACGCCCTCTCCGGTGGGCAGCAGCAGCGTCTGTGCATTGCCCGCACCATCGCCATCCAGCCTGAGATCATCCTCATGGATGAACCCGCGTCCGCGCTAGATCCCATCTCCACACTTCGCATCGAAGAATTGATGCAGGAGTTGAAGAAAAACTACACCATCATCATCGTCACTCACAACATGCAGCAAGCCGCACGCGCCTCAGACTTCACCGCCATGATGATGATCGACGACAACCGCGCAGGCGGCGTGATCGAATTCGATGAAACAAAAAAGATATTCACCCGTCCATCCGACAAACGCACAGAAGACTATGTAACAGGAAGGTTCGGCTAACATGTCAAAACCAAAAGTCTTATTCCTTTGCACAGGCAACTCGGCGCGCAGCCAGCTTGCCGAAGGGCTGCTGCGCGCATTGGCAGGAGACGAATTTGAAGTTTTCAGCGCAGGCACCGAGCCAAAGGGCAGCATCCTGCCCGAGGTCCGCGAAGCGATGCGCGAAGTTGGCATCGATATTTCGAATCAGTGGTCAAAATCTGTTACTGAATATCTTGGCAAGGTTCACTTCTCCAATGTCATCACAGTGTGCGCAGATGCCGAGGAAAATTGTCCCGCTGTGTTTTTGAATATGGGGACTCACGATCATTGGCCTTTTGATGACCCTGCAAAATTCGATGAAGAAACCCGCCTCGAATCTACCCGGCAGGTGCGCGACCAAATTGAAAATCGCCTGCGCCTTTGGCTTATCGAACAAGGCGTCACCCCAGTGGACTATCGTCAGATGTAATTGACGGTAGTAAAATAGAAAGATACCCATCAGAGGTCTTATGATTAGAAAAACATTTGAGAGTGAAATTCAGCAGGTGAAGGACGAAGTGATTCTGCTTGGTTCCATGGTGGAACATGCCATTCTTGGTTCGGTGGAAGCTTTAAAGAAGCGGGATATCGCGGCTTCTGAAAAGATTATGGCGGAAGATAAAGAGATCAATAAGAAGCGTTTTGCAATTGAAAACCAACTGATGATTCTGATCGCCACCCAGCAGCCGATGGCGCATGATTTGCGTCTGCTGGCATCCACGATGGAAATCATCTCCGAACTGGAACGCATGGGAGATTATGCGAAAGGCATTGCCAATATCAACATCCGCATGGGAGAGGAAGCCCTGCTCAAGCCGTTGATCGACATCCCACGCATGGCGCAAATTGGCACAAGCATGCTGCACCGTGCCTTGAGCGCCTTCATCAATGAAGATGTGGAAGTGGCGAAGTCGATCCCCGTGGAAGATGACGAAGTGGATGCGCTCTATAACCAGATCTATCGCGAGTTGATGTTGATCATCATTCAGGATCCCAAATCCATTGAGCGCGCAAACTGGCTGTTGTGGGTGGCGCACAACCTCGAGCGCGTGGCTGATCGTGTGACAAACATTTGCGAACGGACCATTTTTATTGCAACAGGCTCATTCAGTGAGATCAAATCCAGCGATGATGAGTTCTGGAAGGGGCAGCACAGATAACAAAAAGTGGATGCAATTTTTGCATCCACTTTTTTATCGTTCGAAAAGCCGCTATCCCATTCGACCGGTGATGTAAGCTTCAGTCAATTCTTCTTTTGGCGTTGTAAACATTTGATTTGTAGGGGCAAATTCGACCAACTCCCCCAACCAGAACAGGCCTGTGTGATCGGAAACACGCGCGGCTTGCTGCATGTTATGCGTAACGATGACAATGGTGTAATCCTTTTTCAAATCCGCAATTAATTCCTCCACGCGCAGGGTGGCGATGGGATCAAGTGCTGAAGTGGATTCGTCCATGAGAATAACCTCAGGTTGAACAGCAACCACACGGGCAATACACAATCTCTGTTGCTGGCCAAGGGACAAACCCAACGCATCCGATTTCAAGTCATCTT
>JACZJB010000075.1 GCA_014860805.1 Anaerolineales bacterium | reverse complement strand
GCCGATATCCAGGAATACAAATATTTCCTGATTCGTCGGATATTCATACAAATCTCTTCCAAACATGATCGAGTAATCCCACATTCGATTGCCCTCAGACCAACCCAGCGAAAATGGATAACTCGTCACATTCATAAATGGGACTGCCATCACAAACTCAGTTGAAGTCAGAAGTGTGGTGACAAGAAATTCCTTCCAGCCGAACAAAACATTCCCGCTTGTAGCAAAAAAGGACACCAACGCAATCGTGAAAACCCAGATCAATATACGGATATAAACATCATTAAATACCACTCCCCAAGGAGTGTATTGAAGAAACCAAACAGGGACAAAAAATGCAGAAAGTATAAAAATCCAACGTACAATGCCTAAATGCTCACGGACAGCAATTAGTCTTACAAGAAGCTGAGCAACACGATCCCTTCCCCACAAAAGGAATCCTGAGGCAGCTACCAAAAAAAAGCATACAACACAAAAGAAAAAAAATAAAACACCCCACTTCAGTGAATATTCGCCATACCAAACACCAGTTCCCCATGCTATTTTTTGAAAGGCAATGCAGGAACGAACAGATAAATACGCAACAGCCAGCCAAAGCAGTAACTTATACAGGTTTTTCTTCATGAGAGCTCCTATTACATTTTACTCTCATGCAGTATCTTATTGAAAAATTCAATGCGGTCTTGTTCTTTCCCCTTCTGATCCAAATTAAGTATTTTTTCCCGCGGTACACGATAACCACGGATTCGATACAGAAACTCACGTATTGCTTGCGCATGTGTCTGAATATTATCTTCACGATTGGGGATTTTCATGAGGAAATCGCAATTTGATTCATTCAAATCCGTATCTGCATATGCAATAATCAAAGGCAGACCAAAAGCAAGGCATTCTCGGCTCTTCAGAGGTGACGCCTCTTCTAGTTGGACCCTGTGCAGGGCAATGGAACTAATTGCAGCATCTGCCTGTGAAAGAATTGCCTTGTAAGCGTCCATCCCCAGATAGCCATGCAGTGAAATATTTTTGGGCAATGGCTCGAAACCTGCCAATTGGTCGTACCCAATGATATCCATTTGAATATCAGGAACCAACTCTGCAAGAGCAACAAGCTTATCAATGCCATGCCAGGGATAGCCAGGGTTCCCTATAAATACCAGCCGCGGACTCTCATTTTCAGGAGCAGGCAATTGCTCAAAGGTTTCAAGGTCTACTCCATTGGCAATTACTTGTGTTGGCTTACGGTAAGATGCAAAAGCAGGAGAGACTTTGAGTTCATGAGAAACAGTCACAAGTCCATGTACGCGGCGAAGAAATATTCCACGGGTAATGCGGTTGTAATTGCTATAAACGCCACCAAGTCCTTCATGCTGCGTCAAGTCATTTGTATTAATTTCCTCAACCACAGGCGCGATATCCATCAAGCGGTGGGCAGGGAAAACATAAATCCCATAACGCAGATAAATTATATCGGGCTGAAAATCGCGGATAGCGGCGAGCATACGCCGCATGGCTGCAATGCGATTAAATTCTGTTTTTATCTTCCCGGATACGGTATAGAAAAAATAACTCGCATCAATTAAATCAATTTGCGGTTCATAATTTGAAGTATGCATGAACAGACTGGCTTCATGCCCCATCGCGCTCCAAGATGCAACTTGTGATTGAATTTTTTTTCCCACGCCGCTATTGCGCGTCCGCGGCCAGTGTAAACTTACATAAGCAATACGCATCAAAATCAGAGTCCCTGCATACGGGTTTGTTTTTTCTGCAATGCGCGGTAAATATCCCGCAGTCTAATGTAGACTCCTTTTAATAAAGGGCCCTCAAAAATCCTTGCATAGGAAGGGTAATCTAAAAATTTCTTGCATGGAAGTTTCATGATCGCTTCAAATTCGCCGTCATCCAAACCAAGTTTTTTGACGACGTACTCACGATCATGCTCCTGTAGGGAAGGAGCATAGGTTGGTTTTTCAAGTTCGGCAAGCGCAACATCTCGGCTGAATTCACCAGAACATATCTGGCTGGAAAGATGGGAGCGGCGTTTATCATACCCGAACTTTGTTGGCAGAATATATCCCTGATAAAAACGTGTATAAATTGATTCGTGGTGTTTGCCGCCGTAATACTTCCAACCCAACTCGTTTTCCAACAACTGCATTGCTTCCTGTTTATTGTAATCAAGATAGTTAAGGATATCCACACGGCGCAAAGTTAGCAGACGGCGGTAGTAGGCGAAGAAACTCTGATGGGGAAACGTCTTCAACCTGCCTTTGCCAAATTGTTTATGCACACTCCGAATGTACTTCCAATCAAAATGTCCCTGAGACCAGGCGCGCGGCAAGTGGGTTTCAGTGCGCACGTTAAAACCTGTAAGGATATGCCGGACTTTCAATTTTTCCGCCATATCCCCTATGACGGCCCAAATCGCATGATCGCTTGGAATTTCCGAATCGGGAGTAGAGGCTTTAAGAAATGCCAGTTGCAAATCTTTAAATTCCTCCCAATTAAGAACATTGGTATACAGATCTATATCGAGCCGTTTCAGGGTTTCTTCAATATTTTTTACAGCAAGTTCAGAATCCCAGCCATTATCCATATGAACAGCAAGCGGACGCAAGCCAAATTTTTTCTTCACGACATAAGCCACATACGTGCTGTCCACGCCGCCGCTTACCCCCATCAGACAGTCATAAGGCTTCCCCGTGCCCTCTCGTTTAATCTGTTCAACCAATTCTTCCAAATATCGCAAGCCAGCCTGTCCAGTCAGAACCCGCTGCTGAATCAGGCGATCATAATCATGGCAATGATTGCAAACACCAATTTCGTCAAATTGAATCTCAGGGTCGGTAGTATCCATTAAGCAACGCGTACAAATTTGATATTCTCTTTCCATCTTCATTCCTTGAATGACATAATGCTTTTTAAATCAGCCTGCGAAGGGTAGCTGATCAATACTCCGCGCAAAGGCCCATGAAACACAAAAAAACTGCCCGCCGCTACCGCCGAGGCCCGGCCTATCTTAATTGCATCTGCCAAATCCTGCAACTTTCCAGCACCACCGCAAGCAACAACAGGGATCGAGACCGCTTCTGACACGCGGCGTATTAATTCGATATCATACCCCTTCATCAGCCCATCACGGTCTATTGAATTAACGAGTATCTCGCCCGCCCCCATTTTTTCCATTTCAACAGCATGGCGCACAGGATCCAATCCGGTATTCTTTTTTCCGCTTCGAATCTGGACCTCGTACTTGCCCAGCAAATTTTTCTTTACATCTATCGAAATCACAACGGACGAACTACCCGCATGATCCGCTGCCAAACGAACAAGCGTCGGATTTTCCACAGCGATTGTATTGAGAATCACCTTCTCAATCCCTACACTGAGAAGGTTTCGTATATCATCCATGCTCCGAATCCCTCCCCCGTATCCCAGAGGCATGAAACATTCGCTTGCAATATTTGCCAGCCTGTCAAAAGCAGGCGGGCGGTTTTCGTTAGTAGCAGTAATATCCAAAAATACCAATTCGTCCACTTCTTTGTCATTAAAGATACGCACAATATTGATGGGGTCGCCCAGATACACAGGATCCTTAAATTTTACCGTCTTTACCAGCCCCTGTCCCTGCAACAGCAAAACTGGAATAACACGTGGCCTGATCATTTAACCACCTCGGCAAAATTCTTTAATAAACGCAATCCAAACTTGTGACTTTTCTCAGGATGGAATTGAGCACCGAGAATATTATCTTTTCCTAAAATCGAATCAAACTCTCCACCATAGTCTGTTTTAGCAAGCACTTCATTCGAGTTATTGCTTTTCACAAAAAAGGAATGCACAAAATAGAAACGGGCGTCTGGTTCAAGATCAGTAAAAATTTGATGTTCACGCTGGATATTAATTGTATTCCAGCCCATATGTGGAACTTTCAAGTTAGATTGTTCTACGTTAAATTTGAAACGTACGGTTTCTGCATCCAGCCAGCCAAGCCCTTGAGTTTGACCTTCCTCGCTCTTTTTTGTCATTAGCTGAAGACCGAGACACAGACCCAAAAACGGAACCTTCTTTTCCAGAGCCAAGTAATTCAACAACGGAACAAGACCACGTTCATTAAGCTTGTTCATTCCTGCGTCGAACGCACCTATCCCGGGCAGGATCAATTTCTCAGCTTGTTGCAGCACATTGGGCTCGGATGATGCAATGGCCCTGGCCCCTGCTTTTTTTAGCATGTTAATAATTGAACCAAGATTTCCAACTCCATAATCAACGATCACGATCATAAGGTTCTCCTGCTCCTCGAATGGCTTTCAACCGCCGTATAAACGCTCGGAAATTTTGATTCGCATCATATTTCTCGCGCCACAGAGCACGACTGCCCCTTCTTTTCTCTATAGCCCACCCCGGGACATCTATGAATCTATAAATCGCATCAGCAATCTCCTCTGAGGATGGATTGGGAGAAAGCAGCAAACCATTCTGGTTGGTGACAATTTCGCAATTTCCCCCGACTCCTGTTGCAACCAGTGGAATCCCACAACTGATCGCCTCCATAGATGAGACCGGTGTTCCTTCCGATATACTGACATTAAAAAACACATCCACCGGATTTGAACGATAATATTCCATTAACCCTTGTTGAGTAGTGTATCCAGGAAAAAAAGCGCGGGCATTGGCAGGTAGGGTTTCATTCGCATATTTTTGCAAATTCTCTCTCACGCCTTCAAACTCGCCATTACCAAAATGATGCCACTCTATCTTTTGACCCGGACGTTGACGCGCAGCGTGCACTAATCCTTCCGATAATAATTCCACTCGTTTGACCGGGCGAATGATGGAACAGGAGACAACTCGAAACACACCATCAGAAGATGGCTCTGTAATAAAGCCGGGGTCACCCACACCGAGAAAAGCCGCCTCAAAACGGGTCGAATAAGCCGGATACCGCTCATTGAGATACTTAAGGCCTGCATCCGAATCTGCAAAGAGCGCATCCAAAGCCTCAAAAGAGAAGGGACGGCAAGGCCAATAGGGAGGAGAATATCTTTCCTCGTAGAGGTCATAGCCATGGGCTCGTGAAACCAGTTTGAGATCCGGAAAGAAGCGTTTAGCAAGTCCAATCCCCATGGCCCCCTGATCAAACCAGTATGTATAGAAGATGCACTGACGTACATCCATTTGATTTTTTCCAATCAAATTTTCGAGCCATTGCCTGGTCAAGTATGCACCACCAAGAAAAGCAAACAACCTGCCAAGCGAGGGAATGTTAAACAATAACCAGGGATGTGCCAGCAAGTCTCTATAAAATAATGTGGAAGTCAAAACGCTGAGGGCAATCGAAAATTTACCGGCAGATTCCAAAAACGAAAAGTAATCCTCTACAACCTCCACGTTATGCGGCACTGGCAGCTTTATCCCATTGCATCTGCGGGGAACAAGTATTATTTTTTCAAAATTTTCCGATAAATGCTTGATCTCATCATTAAGAAAAGTTTGCTCGGTTGCAACATCAAACGGATAGGAAGCTGTAAACAAAACAAGTATCAAGTGACTGCTCCATTCAAGAAGACAAAAACTCATCACGATGTTCTGAAAATTCCCGAATCGCAGAATCATAATCATCATGGCGGCCAATATCCAACCAATAGCCATCGAAGTTATAGACATTTACTTTCTGGCTTGCATGCATTAATCGCAGGATAAGTTCAGGCAGGTCAAGCCGCTGTCCCTGTTCCACATACTTTAGAACAGCGGGCTCAAAAATATAGATCCCTGTGCTTACCGCATACTGATAGGTGGGCTTCTCAATATAGTCCTTCACCCACCCGCTCTCCGTTTCAATTACACCCAGATCGATATTAACTTCGCGGCGATAGGAAGCCAATGTTGCAATCGCACCGCGTTCTTTATGATACTTCCACATGGCACTGTAATCAATTGTGGTCAGTAAGTCGCCATTCATGACGAGAAAAGTTTCCTGAAGATTGGGAATCAATGAAATCGGTCCTGCAGTTCCCAGAGGCTGTTCCTCCCGGGAATAATTCAGGTTCACGCCAAATTTGTTTCCGTCTCCACAATACGCCATCAACAATTCAGCCAAATACCCAACGGCGAGAGTAATATCCCGAATATTATGGCGGCCTAGCTGACGAAGAACTATTTCTAAAATCGGCATTTCGCCAATGGGCATGAGCGGCTTGGGAAGAACAGTTGTATAAGGTGCAAGTCGTGTACCTTTACCACCGGCAAGAACAACAGCGCGCATAATTTCTACACCGTATATTGGTCGGGACGATACAAATCCAAATGAGAGGAAATCCAATCAATGGTGAGACGCAAGCCTTCTTCCAGAGAGGTGCGGGGTTCCCATCCGATCATTTCTTCTGCTTTTTGATTTGAAGCCCAGAGTTTCATCACTTCACTCTTGTCAGGGCGAATGCGTTGCGGATCTGTAATCACTTTAGGCGTCTTTCCAATAATTCTGAAAATCTTATCAACCAGATCACCGATGCTGATCGTATTATCGTTGCCAAGATTTATTTCCTGTCCAAGAACATTTTCAGCTTCGGCCGCGCAGATAAAACCATTGGCAGTGTCTTTTACAAATGTAAAATCACGTGAAGGATCAAGACTACCAAGCTTTACTTCATCGCGCGTAAGCGCCTGAGTAATAATCGTTGGAATCACTGCACGTGCAGATTGACGCGGGCCATAGGTATTAAAAGGACGCAAGACCACAACCGGCACTTCAAACGAACGATAAAAACTTTCCGCGATTTTGTCTGCCCCAATCTTGCTAGCAGAATACGGCGACTGTCCTTGCAGTGGATGCTTTTCATCAATCGGCACATACTGTGCCGTACCATACACTTCACTTGTGGAAGTATGCACCACACGCCGCACACCAAAATCACGTGCGGCCATCAACACATTCAATGTACCCATGACATTAACATCTATCACTTCACGCGGGTTCACATATGAATAAGGGATCGCGATCAACGCACCAAGATGAAAGACCGTATCCACACCGCGCACCGCGCTACGCACGGCCTCTACATCACGCAAATCACCAGACATGATCTCAATTTGATGAAACACATCAGGCGAAACCATTCGCAACATCCCCATATCATTACGTGAGTTATACCGGACGAATGCGCGCACGCGCGCGCCCTCGCTCACTAAATGTTCTACTAGATGGCTGGCTATAAATCCACCAGCGCCGGTGACAAGCACCTGTTTGTCACTCCAATTCATATTCACTCCATTCCTAATTTTACCCGTTGCCGCCAGTCAGCCAGCAAGTCAGATAAAGATTGTTTTAATTTAATGTGAGGGCGCCAGCCTGTAATTCGATTTAATTTACTGGCATCACCTACTTGAATGGGAACATCGTTCCCTTGAATCTTTCCCGCATCCACCCGAACTTTGAATTGGGTTGGCGACATGGACAGCATCTCATCCAAACATTTTCTCATCAAAACTGCATGTCCCGAACAGACATTATAGATATGCCCGGCTTTCCCCTTTTCTGCAAGAAGTGCAAACGCTCTAACCGCATCGCGCACATCGACAAAATCACGCCGCGCACGTAGGTCACCAATGGTGATTTCATTTTCGCTGCATGCCTCTGCCAGCGCAATTTGCCGTGCAAAAGCCGAACAAGCTAGATCAGGCGACTGACCAGGCCCGAGCAAATTGAACATCCTCACGACCATTACAGGCAATCCAAAAGCATCAAAATAACGAAGTGACGCAATTTCCTGCGCCAATTTGCTTACCGCATAATGTGTTATTGGGTGCGGTTTTACCCGTTCATTGATCGGCTTGCCACCAAACCCGGAGCCATAAACAGCGCTGGAACTTGCCAAAAACACCACAGGGCGCAATTCCGTTCTCATCAAACCATCAAACAGCGAAACCGTTCCAAGTAAATTTGCATTGTAAAAGACCTCCGGCTGGGCAGACTTGATCACACCTGCTAGATGAAACACAAAATCAGGGCGGCATTCTTTAAGAACATTTTTGAACAACTCATGATCTGCAAGGTCACCGACAAATATATTTTTCTCATCCTCCGCCGCTCGCCGATCGTAACCAAATACAGTATGCCTCATGCCTGTAAGACAGCGAGCGAGGTGCATGCCAACAAAACCATTAATCCCGGTAATTAAAATACGCGCCATAAAATTATCGACGTTCGAGAAAGATTAATAACTGCGTCCACTTTTGAATGCGGGCACGAATTCCGCTTCGTGGAACATAATCCTTGGCATATTCAGGGTCCATGCCACCTGAGGCGGGATGACGAAGGAAAAGTTTCAACCGCCTATAGAAGGCCCATATCCACGCTGGCGGGATCACCTTGAACCAAAAAATAACATTTTTTTGTGGTAAGGACGGTGGGATTTCAATCTCATTATGCAATAGTTTTACCAGGTACATAGCTAAATCATAGATAGCATCTCCTGTTTTCATCATAGTAGAGCGTGCCCAATGCTCAAGTGCATGATTTTTTAGCTTGTTCAATCTGACCAGCTGGATGAATTCATTTTGAGTATGGATTTGTGGTAAAAAATCATGCCAGCCAACATGTAATTGTGATGGAACAGAGAATGGAACAACCATACTAACGTATTTTCCAGCAATTGCAGCTTCGATTAGGCTGGTGCTGTGTGACGAAACAACAATATCGCTTGCCAAAATCCATTCACGGACACTTTCTTGCTGAATAATATGAAATCGTACAGACGTTTTTGATAGAACGCTCTTTACAAAAGCAAGAAAATCCTCTATTGAAGTTGAAGGACGTGGACGTAATATGATCTCAACTTGCCCCTCACGAGCAGCAACATCACACCAAATAAGCACTTCTCTCAGCGACTGTGTACAATAATCCTGCATGACTTTTACATCATCCGGGGATTGTCCATTCTCAATAAATTTCTGCACTGTTGCAGCCGAGTAAAACGCCCAGTTATAGTTTTCTGGAAAAAAGATCCACTGCAACAATGGATCTAGATGATAACGATCTGCAAGGTCTTTACGCGAAGAAAAATATTGGCGGTAAGGTTCATCATATAACGCATAAGCCAAATGCCCATTCACAAAGATGTGCTCACGTGGAATTCCTGCTTTCACAAGGAAATCCGCATATTCATCACTCCAAGAATGGTGAAGCACATGTTTTAATGGAAAATCTCCGCGTGGCATTTTCGCCTTCTGGTTTCCTAAATAAAAGAGTTGCTCCCAAGTTAGGTTTAGAAAAATGGATTTACGCCAATAAGCAAGCATCATGCGATAACTCTGATCGAAATAGCAAAATGGCAAAATTACTAAACGTGGACGGATCTTTGTAACAACACCTGGAAAACCCGTGGGCCATTGTACGATTTCCACGCTGAGGTGATAGTCCTTTTCCAGAATGGCAGCCACGGCACATGCCACATCTAACTCACGCGCCGTATGCTCATAGAG
>JACZJB010000074.1 GCA_014860805.1 Anaerolineales bacterium | reverse complement strand
ATATTAAACAAATGGACATTACCTTGCTGGAAAGGGTGCAAGGGCAAGACCACTTTATTGATATCTCGGATTTTGACTCCTCTTCTGATTTCATGGGACGCGGTATTGGGTATTATGCCGAGAAAACTGGCGAGGTTATTGGAGCAGCCTATTCTTCGCTGGTTTGCAATCAGGGAATTGAAATAAGCCTCTTTGTTTTGGATGATCACCGGCGGCAGGGAATTGCAACTGCTCTTTCTGCAAATTTAGTTAGATGGTGTCTGGAAAATAATATGGATGCTCACTGGGATGCTGCAAACCCAGAGTCTTGCAGGCTGGCTGAAAAATTGGGGTACATTTCAACCGGCACGTATCAGGCATATTACCTGAAGCCCTGAATGAGTTTGATATGGAACGAAACAAAACTTCCCAGGCCTATGATCTGGGAAGTTTTGTTTGTAGTGAAAAAATTTCGTTGCTGCCCAACGGCAGACCTAATGGTTCCGAATCCAAAGCCATCACCCTGCTATTGGCAAAGAAGGCAAAATCAAATTCAGTGGAGTCCCCTGCTCGTTTGCCGGGAACAGGCATCAGCCGCGCGGTGAGCGGTTTATCCAATCGCAGAGCAAGGGCGCACAGGTCAAGCAGAAGCGGAGAAATTTGATCCGCAGAGGTATCTCCGGGCAGAGGGATCGTATCCAACCCTGTGCCGCAAACGGCAGAATAAAGCAAAGCATCTTTGATGGTGAGCGTACCTTCAGCGGCTCGTTTTGCAAGGATGGTATCTTCGAGCACAGGTTGCATGAAACCATTGAAGCCGATATGCGGAAAATCTGCGCGCTCAATGGCTTCAGTCAAAATCGCTGCGGACGCAAGCGAGCCATGCAGTCCGATTTTTTGCACGCCCATATTTTCGACTGCGCCGCCGAGTGAATGCGCATCATCGGGAAAGGGCGCAAGCGAAAAATCAACACCGTTGAAATGGGTATTCGATAATTCGGTGTTCGCGATTCGAGCGATGGCTTGACCGTGTTTTGTGATCTCGGCGATAAGAGCGCTTCGTCCCTCGTCCAAAGTTGATTGCCCTGCAAAGGAGTTCATGGCCACATCAGCAGACTCCACTGCAATTGCAAACGCTGGCTTGTCATCATTGTGATAGGCAGCCGGGAAGAATGGCGCCCCAGCATGGACATTCGCCAGCGCGGCAAATTTTAAGTTTGCAAATCCATTCGGATCCAGCGGGGCACATTTAACGATGATCTCTGCACAGGCTTTGACTGCTGCCATGTGGATGGTGTTCTCATTTGCCATCACGCCGCTGAAGAAAATATCTTCGCTTGCGGCAATGGCTTCTGGAATGACCTGATAGCTGCGTGGAAATTCCGGCAATGCCGGTCCCAGGGCTGCATAAAAAATTCCCGCATCTTTCATGGACTTTGCAAACTGATTTGCGTAGTTCGGCAATTCGTCAATATGGCCGCCGCCAAGCAATTTCGGAAAAGGGATCGTTGCCATTCGCACCGTCTGCACTTCGTAGCCAGCCGCTTCATAAGCCGCTTTTGCCTTGGACAAAAAACGTCCCGCATCTTGCAGGGTTTTTTCTTCAAGCGGGAATTTCGGGTTGCAAAAATATGTGATGGATCGGATTTTCATAGTATTCCTCAGTATAAAAATTTAAATGTGTGAACGCTGCCTCACCACTTCAAACATCAACACCGACCCAGCCACACCAGCATTCAAAGACTCCACTGTCTCAGACATGGGAATGCTGATTTTTTCGTTCGCCAATCTTCGCGCGGACTCACTCGCACCTTCCGCCTCACTGCCGATGATCAAAGCAATGGGCTGACGCAAATCAGTTTCCCAACACGATTGACCGTCCATGTCTGCTATCAAAACCTGTAATTTCATGGAGTTCACGATTCGCTCGATTTCTTCCCAATTTGTGGAATGGATCGGCAACTTGAAATGTGCGCCCATCCCAGAACGGAGAACCTTTGGTGCGAAGGCATCCGTTGTCTCAGGCGGGACCAGGACAGCTCCTACGCCCGTCGCAGCGGCGGAGCGGAGCAACGTGCCAAGGTTGCCCGGGTCACGGATCTGGTCAGGGATGAGGATGAAATCGGGAGATTCAGGGATTGGGGGTTGGAATTCGTTGAGAACTGCCAAAATGCCTTGCGGAGTTTCTGTCTCGCTGACGGCTTTCATCACGCTCGTGGAAACTTCTTCCACATCCACGCCAAGCGACATTAGACTTTCAATTTTCGATCTGCCTCTCTCGCTGAGCGCCTCGTCGAATAGAACAAAACGCATTGGCCAGTTTGCATTGACCGCTTCTTCCACCAGCCGCACGCCTTCCACGACAAAAGCGCCCGCCTCGCGGCGGTCTCTTGCACGGCTAAGTAGTGCGCGGATAAGTTTTATCTTTGGGTTATGGTTGGATGTAATCATTTGAAAGGCTTGTATTGAGCTTGTCGAATTGACGAGGAATGAATTATGAATTCATCGAACCCCAAATATCCAGAAAGACCTTGACAGTTGTGTCGTCAAATAAGACCAAACGAACCGCCTGAACGGTTGAGTTTTTGGATTTAGTAAAATAGGTTTCGATTGCAGAAAAAATGATTCCCGCTGCGCGGTCTTTAGGGAAACCGAAGATGCCTGTTGAAATCGCTGGCATGGAAATGGACTTGCATTTCAATTCATCCGCCACGCGCAGGGAACCTGTCACGGCGTCTGACAATTTTTTATCTTCGTCGTTGCGTGTGTCCGCATCTTGGGCATCTTCCCAGACGGGTCCTACAGCGTGGATGATGTATTTCGCAGGCAGCAACCCGCCTGAAGTCCATGCAGGATGCGAGTGGGAGACGGGACCATGTGTGCGGACCCAGTCATCGCTTTCCTTCTGCACAGTCGTTCCGCCGCGCTTGGATATCGCCCAGGCTACACCGCCGCCATGCTGAAGATGTTCATTCGCCGCGTTGACAATGGCATCCACTTCGTCAACCGTAATATCACCCTGCACGATCTGAAGGGTTTGGCCCGTCGATAAAATTCGTTCTACTAAAACGGAATTCATTTTTCTATTTTACCCCCTTAAAAAATTTGGTCGGGATTTTTGTCCCGACCAAATTCGATTTACTTTGTTTTTGCCACAACCGCGGCGAATGCCTGCGGATTGCGGACTGCGATATCAGCCAGCATCTTGCGATTGAGCTCGATATTCGCCTTCTTGAGCGCAGATACCAGCTTGCTGTATGTCGTGCCGTTCAAGCGGGCCGCAGCGTTGATACGGGCGATCCACAACTTGCGCAGATCGCGCTTGCGTACGCGTCGATCACGGGTGGCGTACCACAAGCTCTTGAGCATGGCTTCGTTCGCTCGTCTGAACAGAAGATGCTTCGAGCCGCGCTGGCCCTTGGTTATCTTCAAAACTTTTTTGTGACGTAGATGGCTGTGAGGCCCTCTTTTTACACGCATGTTACTTTACCTCCTACAAACTCGCGGGCGTCGGTGGGTTACACCAGTTGCGCACACCCGAAAGCCGCAACTAAAAAATGGATAACGATTGAAAGACTAGGCTTTCATGTTTGGAGCAAGGCGCTTGATGCGCTTGATGAACTTGCGGCCCAATACTGGAACCATCTCGCTCAATAACGCCTTTGTGCGGTCGGAAGTGCGGCGGCGCAAATGGCTTTTGCCACCTTTCGTTCGCACGAGTAGGCCGGAGCCGGTCAAACGAAATCTTTTGGATGTCGCTTTGTGGGTCTTCAGCTTATATTTCTTTCCAGGTTTTGCTTTGCGAGGCATTGCTGGGGTTCTCCTTTCAGACAAAATTAACCGCGGGACATTTTAGTTTCCCGCGGACGATCAACATCTTTTGGGACTTGCAAAACTCTCAGGCTTCCGCTTCGTTCTTAACCTCGGCCTGTTCGGTTTTCTCTTTCTTTTTTGGCGCACCCTTGGCAGGGACAAGAACCACGAGCATGGTACGTCCTTCCATTTGCGGCGGCACTTCGATCGTGGCGACATCGGAAAGATCCTGGGCGATCTCTTTCAGGTCTTCCAGCGCGATCTCGGGATAATCCATTTCGCGGCCGCGGAACTTGACAGTCACACGAACTTTGTGACCCTGGTTCAGCCAGCGGCGGGCATCATCCACTTTGAAACCACGGTGTGCTTCGTTTGTCTTTGGGCGCAGACGAATTTCCTTAACTTCGATCTTGGTCTGGGCTTTCTTTGCTTCGCGTTCCTTCTTTGTTTTTTCGTAGATGAACTTACCGAAATCCATCACACGACAAACTGGGGGAGTGGCTCCAGGTGAGACTTCAACCAGATCCATCTCCGCATCGCGGGCAATTTGCAAGGCCTGGCGAATCGGCACAACACCGACATTGCCGCCATCTGGACCAATCAGGCGAACCTCCGCAACGCGGATGCCTTCATTCACTCGAAATTCGTTAGCGCTTATGAGTATTCTCCTCTAGTTATAGACAAAACAAACCCAGCTTTTGGCTGGTTTTTAGCGGGCGAATAATACCATGAAGGAGGGCGAATCGTCAACGAAAACAATGGATTTTTACCGGGCGGAATCCACCATCGGCAGAAAAACCGTGCGATACATGGCATCATGTTCATCCATATGGCTGAACATGGTGACGATAATGGAAGTACGCCCATTTTCCGTCGCGGCCACATCCACGGGATGCCCATTCGACGTAGAGTAATACAGCCTCCAGGTCTTCCCGTTTGCCTCTCGTACGCCCGCCTCTATCGGGGCAGCATCCAACCCGCGGTAGCCATATACGCTTGAGGAGAAATAATCCTTCAGATCCTGAATGGTGACCGCAGCGCGCATTGCTCCAACCTGTGTCACATCGAAGGGAGAAGAGTAGCGAACAAAGAAGCCGTCATCGTAATACCACTCTGTGGGAACATCGAGGCTTACTCCGTACGTGTCTTGCCGAGTTAACTTAATGGCAGGGGTGCCAGTATAGGGAACGAGGAACTTCACCGCTTCCATTGCGTTCAAACAGGAGCGGTCCGGTTCTACGCCGGGATTTTCTATAAAGTCCAGGGCGATCTGCATGGCACATCCGCTGTCATCGACGGCAGTGGGGACGTGACCCATATTGGGGAATTCAAAATAATAGTTATTTGATAGATCCTCAGCGACTTGCTTTCCATAAAATGGAGGAGTAGCTGGATCATATGCGCCTTCGATGATGAGGCTGGGAATATCACTGATGGTCGCATCTTTCTCACCTAGGTCTGGGCCTACAGTCTTCCAGGATTTACACGCCTCGAACATTTCTGCAAAATCGCCATAGAATGGCCGCCATACCAGGTCGTTGATGTTAAGTTTTTCGGTTGTTGCCTGAAGTTCTTCTTGCGTGGTGGCGAGTACGTGTTCACGGCAAATCATAGAGATATACAACCCGGGGTTGATCCCGTCCAGGGCGTAGGGTAGAGCATATTGTGCGGCGGTAAGCGTGGAGTAATCCTGCTCTTTGACACGGTAAATAGTTTGCGGAGCCGCATCGATCAGGTGGGAACTTTTTTCCAACCCAAGAATAACTGACAATAAATAATACCCATCTACTGTCTCGGTGACCGTACCCATTGGATAGGCGGAGGTGGATAATGTGACAGGATTTTCATCCAATTCATTCACCAGCTCCCAGAAAACAGTTTCTAGATTTGGGTATGCAAGGTTGCATTCCGGGCTGGCAGCACAGGAGGTAAAAAGTTGTGACAGAGCAGATTCTACTGCACTAGGGTATTCATGCAGGACGTTCGATTCTACGGGAACTACTGAATCTAAAATGGCTGAGCGTACGATCTCCGGGTGGTTGCGCATGGTTACAAGCGCAAGGCGCGTTCCGTATGAAGCGCCATACAAATTAACCTTTTCATATCCCAGCAGTTTGACGATATCCCGCAAATCTGCAGCAGACTCGACGGTTGAATAAGCTTTGAAATCAACGCCATTCGCTTGTAAAAGCCCATTGCATGAGAGCAGGGCATTTTTATAAACATATTCACGCGACTCAGCGGGTACCATTCCATAAATATCTTGACGATACACTTTATCCAGCTCATCGCATTTCAGGGACGGGTCTGAGAGGCCTGTGCCGCGCTGGTCGAAGGTGACGAAGTCGTGCTCCCCAAGGAAGGGCTCCACCAGATCTGAATACGCATCTGCGCTTAATGTCAGGGCTTCTCCGCCTGGCCCGCCTTGCAAAAAGACAACTGGATCTGGTGCTGGGTTGTTGCTTGTGCTGTGATAGACCGCCACGGCAAGTTGTATGGTATCTGTTGGGTCGCCAGTGCGGTTTTCAGGGACGGTGACAAAGCCGCAAGTGACGCTCACTTCGATGGGCGTTTCAAATGGACAGGGGGTCTCTTCATAAAGCGGCGTGTACGCGATTTTTGGAAGTGGCGTGGGAAGCTGGGTGGGTGGCGCTGGTGTAATGGTGGCTGCTGGCAAAAGAGGTGTGGGTGAGGCGATCTGTTGGCTTTGCGGAGCGGGCACCATGGGCTGTATGATCGCTGTGCTGTTGAGCATGGAAATAACTGCGATGGAAGCACAGATCAACACTAATACACTTGCGGCCACAGTTGCAATGAGGATCTGTCTGCCCTTCTTCTTTTTTTTTGCAAGGGCTTTTTGCGCGTTCTGTTGAGATGGTGATTGAACTACAGATTCCTTGTCTTGCTCCGTGTCGTATGGGATAAAGGGGGGAGCCGAGCGGAAGACAGGTTCGGAAATGGGGGTGGATTTGGGAATCGGAGTGGTGATTGGTTCGCTGCGCGGCGGCGAAGTCCATGCCTGGGGGGCGGGAGCAGGCGGCAGCGGGGAGTGAAGCGCAAGCTGTTTTTTTGCGTCGGGATTATTTGGGTTGATCTTTAGAACTTGTCGAAAACAATATTGGCGTTGCTCTGCGGCAGAGACGCTCATTCCCAACAGGTACCATCCACGTTCTGAGTTGGGATATTCTTTGACAAGTTGGGAGAGAATCGAAGCGGCCTTTTTTTTGTCGCCTGATTTGAAAGCTGAGAGGCCCGCCTGAAGCAATTCTTGTTCTGACACGAATCTGTCCTAAAATAGAAATGGAGCCGATTGCTCGGCTCCATTATAAAGCAAACATTAAATTACACGTGCGGAGTGACTTTGGCTGCCAGCTTCTCTTTCGGTTGGAAACCGGTCATGCGCTCCTTGATCTGTCCGCCTTTGAACAGCATCAGGGTCGGAATGCCCATCACGCCATACTGCATCATAATGTTGGGATTTTGGTCCGCATCGAGCTTGACAACCTTTACCTTGCCTTCCCACTCGCCAGCGAGCTGTTTTACGATGGGTTCGATCATTTTGCAGGGTTGGCACCAGGCTGCTGTGAAATCCACAAGGACGGGTAATTCTGCGCCGATCACCTCATCCTGAAAGTCTGTTTCTGTTACATATTTTACATCGGTCATTTTTGCCTCCAGCAGGATAGATGTTGTGTCAATCCCTTTAATTACGTTGACGCCAGTATTTTGCCGTGATAGAATGCAATCCGCTTTACCGCTTGGTGTGGCACTTTGTACAAATGGGCGCGTAGCTCAATGGCAGAGCAGCGGCCTTTTAAGCCGTTTGTTGAGGGTTCGATCCCCTCCGCGCTCACAAAAAAATCCTCCAACAATTGGAGGATTTTTTGTTTATTCTTCTTCCTCGTCTTCCAGATCGTTGATCTCACCCAGATTTTCGAGGTCGTCTTCGTCCAAGGTCAGGAGATCGAACTTGTCCAACTCTTCGTTGAAATCCAGGTTTTCGAGGGCGTCTTCGAGAAAGGCAATGAGGTCTTCGTCTTCGGTGTTCTCGATCAAGTTGACGATGTAAATGCGGGCATCTTCGCCGCCGATCTGCGAGAGTGACCAGATGACTGCGGAGATAACATCGTCATCCTCTTCTTCGTCTTCAAGCATTTGCAGCATGATGGGTCCCGCTTCCTCGATATTTAATTCGCCCGCGGCTTCTGCAGCGGCAACACGAATGCGCGGATCATCATCAAGCAATTTGCTGACCGCATCATCATTCCAGCGGTTATCGTGGGAGCGTCCCATGGCGCGTAAGGCACTGGCTACCCAGGTGGCTTCTTCGCGGTGGAAGGCTGTTTCGATGATATTAACCATTTCATCGCGCGCAGAGTAGCCAAGTGATTCGAGAGCGCGTTTTCGCAGGGCGGGGTTATCTTCACTGCGAATGACGGAGATAAGCGCATCTTCGATCTTTGTTTTTAGTGCTGTGTCCAACTCCTCCAATTCGCCAAGCAGGACAAATTCACCGAGCAGGTTGGCGGCTTCCATACGCGGAGCGAGATCTGTGTCGTTGAGGAAAATATCCATTAACTGGCTGGCAAGTTTCGGGTCGTTTGACTCGGCGAGTAGTCCAATTGCGGCGGCACGGACATCTGCATCGGCATCCTGCAAAAGAGCCTTGCCAATCTCTTCATAATTGACAAGGTTGACTGTATCGAGATTTTTCAAAAGTTCGCTGAGCAGGAGCAGTTTTCGGGTGGGTTTGACGCTGGGCCATATATCCATAAAAAGGCGCAGGGATTTTGGGTCCAGGTCGGAGTAGTGTGAAAGGTGACTTTGCGGGATATCCTTTTTGGAATCCAGCAGATGGTCTAAGACGGATTGGAAGGAAAGAGTTTCGGCCATGATTTAAGGAATGGGTATTTTTGCGGGGTTGACGAAGTCCATTACGTTGACGAACAGCATGAGGCTGATGAGCAGCAGCATGGCAATGCCATTGACGGTGTTTTCCCATTCGGCGGGAATGCGTTTGCGGAAAAGGATCTCGGGAAGGGTGAAGAGGATGCGTCCGCCATCAAGCGCGGGAATGGGGAAGAGATTCATTACGCCGAGTGAAATGCTCAACACGCCGATCAGGTTGAGGGTCCAGTTTGTGGGGCGCGGGGCACTGGCAGCGCTGGTCGTTTGCGCGGCGGCAACTTCCTGACGGCTGGTGACATCCTCTTCCACGGCTACATTGAACATATCGAAGATTCCTTTGAAGCCGATGAAGCGCGCGTCTTCAGGAGCGATTGCCCCCTGAATCAACGCAATGGGAAGATAAACAATGGTCGCGGCTTGTAAGCCCGTGATCGTAGCTCCGCCGGTAATGCTTTCAACAAACGTCGCGGGACGGGTCGGGTAGCCGAGGCCAACCCCAAGCGCGCCTTCGCTTTTCGTTCTGCTGGAAAGCGGAGTGGCAACAAGAGTGATCTCTTCGCCGTTGCGTTCGATCAACAACTCAACGGGCTTGTCAAGATTTGCTTGAATGATGGCAATGGCTGGCTGTATTTCGGTAACCTTTTCACCGTTGATCGCAAGCAAAATATCGCCAGATTGAACATCCGCCTGTTGAGCGGGGGAGTTCTCGGCGATGGAATCGATCTTGATCGAGCCGGGGATAGGTACGCCTTCCGAGGCGATCAAAAAAGAGAAAACAATTATGGCAGTCAGCAGGTTCATCAACGGGCCGGCGAACAAAACCACCAGGCGTTTCCACGGGCTGGCAGATGCGAGTCCGCCGGGAACGTTCGGGTCGTTCTCGCCTTTCGGGCGCACAAACCCACCCAGCGGCAGCGCATGGATGGTGAACTCTGTCCCTTGCCAGGTGAAAAGCGTGGCAAGTTTATAGGAAGGCAGGCCGAAGCCAAACTCCTCCACTTCGATCTTCGCCCAGCGCGCAGCAATAAAATGCCCCAATTCGTGTACAAAAATCATCCCGCCCAGTGCGAGGATGAAAACAATTAATGTAACAAAACCTGATACCATTTTTTATCCTTAATCTAATTTAAACGACGAAGCGGATTATATCTTCAATTGGATTTGACATAGTTAAAGATTTATTAGATAAATTTCCCCGCTTCTCTCGCCTCGGACAGTTGCTTCTGTTTCGAGGGGCATTTTCTCCCCTTACACCAGCCTGGCTCCCCCGCCGACTCCTGCCACCAGCACATTGCTCACGCCGGGGATTTCACGCAAACGCTTTTCCACGTCCTTGGCATATTCACCCAAACACAGCACATGGACATTTGCACCTGCGTCCACTGTGTACCCCACGGGGAGACCGCTTGCACGCCACTCGCGCACCTGATGGAAAATCTCAACTGTAGCAGACTGCCAGTACATCAGCGGCGGGTTGGAGGTCATCATGACCGAGTGCATCATATCTGAATCATGTTCGATGATATTTGCGAAAGCCTCGAAATCTTTTTTGAGTATCGCGTTGCGGCAAATCTCAATGCGGCGCGGAGCATCTGTCACGCGCGCATTTTGCAGAGGACTTGTCCCTGCAATGGCGTGTCCCTCGGTGGAGCCGATCTTTTTATGAGAAGAACTGACGATAGCAACACAATCCACCAGGTTCCAATGATCCACTGGAGCGATGGAGAAGGCGTAGGAGTCTGCTTCATTTTGTCCCATTTGCCACTCCACGAACCCTGCTGGGATTGAGCGAGAGGCGGAGCCTGATCCGCGCCGCGCGAGGACAGATAACTGCGCTTCGGACAGAGTCAAACCTGCCGCGCGGGAAGAGGCGAGAGCCAATGCTGCAAACGCCGCCGCGGAGGAGGCGATCCCTGCACCAGCGGGGAAATTGTTTTCGCTAGTTACTTCAGCTTTCTCATTTATTTTCGCCATTTCGCGCACAAGGTCGAGAATATAAGAGACACGGTCAAGTCCTTTGCCGGTAATGGATTTGGAGTTGATCAGCAGGCTGTCTGTCGAAATTGAAGCAGAAAAATTCACTGTGGTACGGGTAAATAGCCCGTCCAGATTCATTGAGATGGAACCGTTAACGGGAAGTCGTAAATTATCATCACGATTCCCCCAGTATTTGATGAAAGCGATGTTCGGGTGGGCTTGGGCGGTGGCAATTGACATGTCCAAAGTTTATCATGAAGAACAACAAAGCTTTCCTTGTTGCGGGGCTTGGACAGTTTGTGTTACTTGATGAGAATTGCCCCGGCCTCTATTGGGTCAAACCCCTGGGGCCATTGGGTGTAGATATTGTATTTCGCTTCTTTTAAAACAACCCCGCTTAGATTTGCTTCGATCAATTTGGCATAAATCAAGTTTGCGTTGCTCAAGTTCGCTCCGCTTAGATCAGTTTCATTCAAGTCGGTATCGCTCAAGTCTGCATTTTCAAGAACTGCTCCATGCAAATTGGCTCTGCTTAAATTTGCGCCATCCAGATTTGCATTGCTCAAATTGGCATAGCGTAACCTGGCATCATCAAGGAACGCGCCGTTCAGGTCGGCTCCACTTAAATCTGCCTTGCTCAGGTCCGCTTTGCTAAGGACTGCCTTGCTGAGATCAAGCCCTGCCAATTGCAGCGGCTTTTCTCCGCTTAGGAGCGCGCCAAGTTCTTCTTTCGTAAATTGCATGATCTTGCCTTTCTGAGCTAGTTTCCTGCAAGCTCTTTCAAAAACTTCTCTTTATTCGCCGAACGAGCCGTCTTGCCGCTCGAGGTTTTGATGATCCATTTATCATCCACCACTTTGACATGACGTAATGCGATGGCGGAACTCTTCGTTACATGTTTGCGGATAGCGTCTGCTATCGCCTCTTGCTCCGACGGGGAAGCTGATTCTGTTTCGGCGATAATCACCACCTCTTCAGTCCCCTCCTCTTCGTCATACATGCCAAAGGCGACGGTTCGTCCTTTGTGGACGCCGTTTACTTCACTGGCGAGCGATTCCAAATCCTGCGGGTACACGTTCTTTCCGCCAACGATGATCAAATCTTTCTTGCGCCCCGAAACATAGAGTTCACCATCCGCAATGTAGCCATAATCCCCCGTAAGATACCAGCCGTTTTTGATCGCGGACTCTGTTGCATCAGGGCGGTTGAAGTATTCGCTGAGCATGCAGTTACTTTGGACGGCAATCTCGCCAACACTTCGATTTGGCAGGTCGTTGAAGGCTTCGTCCACGATGCGGACTTTTACATTCGGTAGCGGATGCCCGGACGAAGTCATCTGCATGGAGGGTTGGTCAGCTACGGACGGAGTCGCGAGGCGTTGGGTCATGAAGGTTTCGCGGTCGATCACATCCACGGCTGGGATTCCATCCAGCGGACTTTGAGTAACAGCAAAGACATTCTCTGCCATGGCATAGCACGTTTGCAGCGCAGACTTGTTCAATCCGTATGCGGAAAATTTTTCGAAGAAGAGGTCGTGACTTTCGACATGGACAGGCTCGGAACAGTTGATGATGGCGCGCCATGAAGAGAGGTCAACACCTTCGAGATTGCGCTCGCGGATTTTATGAGCGCAAAAATTGTAAGCAAAGTTGGGCAGCCAGGTGAGCGTGCCTTTGTATTGTGAAACGGCTTGATGCAGTTTGTATGGCGCACGCACCCAATCGAAGGGCGACATGTTGACGAGCGGAATACGTAAGAGCACGGGCATAAGGAAGCAGGCGATGAAGCCCATGTCGTGATAAAGCGGCAGCCACGAAACGATGACATCTTGTGCAGGGTCGATGCGCAGAGTTTGGCTGTAGGCGTTGAGTTGATTGAGCACGGCGCGATGCGAAAGCGCCACGCCTTTTTGCAAGCCGGTCGTGCCAGAAGAATGTTGCAACACAACAATATCTTCGGGCGACGATTTGAAGCCTTGTAGGGTTTCAAAATTCGGTTCGCTCTCCGATTCAATGGTGTTGGCAAGAATTACATGCTTAACGGAATCACCTTCGGTCAATGCGCTGCGGACTTCGGCTTCGAACTCCGGGTAGGTGACGATGGTGGTCGGCTTGGTGATGGAAATGAGCGAAGCAAGATCAGCGCGATATTTTTCTGGCGCGAGTTTCTCCGTCAGGAACGGCATGATGGAGGGAATCGCGCCGTTTAAGATGGCTCCCCAAAAGGCGTAGATAAGGTCTTCGCCATGTTGCAGAATCAGAATGACCACTTCACTGGGTTTGATTCTTTCGCGGGCATAGGTTAATGCAAATCGATTTGCACCATGAATCAGGTCGCGATAGGTGAGCGGTTTATCAGGCTGCCCCGCGTGTTGAAGGATGATGCTGGTCTTGTCGGGAACTTCCTGATAGGAGCGTTGGAGGAGGGTGGGTAATGTGGTCATTTTTGTTGTAGGGGCGAAGCATGCTTCGCCTCTACGTGAATTATTTGCGGGAGGAAATAAGTGCAGCCAGTTGGTTGAGATTATCAAAAGTCTCTGCATTCAATTCAGTATCTTCGATGCGGACGCCGAAGGTGTCTTCGATGAAGAGCGCCAAGTCCATCAGGCTGAATGAGTCGATCAGTCCGCTGGAGATAAGAGCTTCGTCCGCAGTGATGACTTTGCTCGGTTGCTTGAGGATCTTCTCGGCGATGAACTTTGCGATGGGGTAGATGATTTCAGCTGTCATGATTGATTCCTTTTACTAAGTTTTTTTACCGTTCTTGCAACCCTCTTCTGACAGAGTCCAATGCCTGCAGAGCTGTCAGGTTGCGCCAGGGCCAGCCGCTGAGCATGTTCTTGGGCTGGTCGAAGAAATTGCGGGAAAATGATAGGTGGAAGCCGTCGTTCAGTTCAGTGTCGTGACCCTGGTTCGGGAGGGACTGAAGCGCCACCCATAAATTCCACAAAGGGATATCGTATTCTACGGCAATTTCGGCAATTTCGGCATTAATGCTATTATCCCCTTCAAGGTTGTCTCCTTTGGTAGCAAGGATCGGTACTACGCCCTGTTCCATGGAGTACTCGATGATCTGGCGCATGTATTTGCCATAATCATCAGCGGGGCGATCATTGAAATTTGTTTCGAGGCTGATGATGGCAATGCTGGGATTGTTCAAGCGAAACTCACAAGCAATGGGTGTTTCACCTTTTTCACACTGCTTCGGGTCAGCGCGCAGCGGAGTGAGGATCGCCGCCACGTTGTAGCCATCACGCATGGCGAGGCTGGTGCGTGAGAACGAGCCTTGATAATGATCTATTGTGCCTTGCAAATAAGAATATTCTTCACCGAGGCTGTGCCAGCCTTCATGGTCGAAATCCACCAAATAAAAACCTGTGTTTGTTTGGCAATCACCCACTTTGGAGAAATGATTCGGGTCGCGTCCCATTTCAAGACCGCGTTTGTAAATTTCCTTCATCGTATCACTCACAGTCGGAATGATCGGCAGGGATTTCCATTCATCAGGTCCAAGCGTCGCGCGTGGAGTAGGCGTGGATTCTTCGGTGGCGGCGATTGCGGTTTCGGTTTCAGTCGCTTCAGGCGTGGAAGTAGATTGGTTTTCAGGTTGGGGTGTTGCTGTTGGGGCTGTGGTGCATGCGGCAAGCAACATGATAGATAAAAGAAAAAATTGACGTGCTTTCATTTACACTCCAGATTGTCACCCTGAACGGTAGCGAAGGGTCTCTGAGATTATCTTAGAGATTCTTCGCCGCTATCGCGCGACTCAGAATGACACAATTAAGTTATTTACAATTTTCGAGAATATACGGCGCGAGGTTTTCCGCCAGTAAATTCTCTCCCGCAGGCGTGAGATGAATGGCGCTGTTGGTGAATTCATTCGCAGGCACGATGTCCCACAAGTCCACATACGTCCAGTCATTGCGTTCGCTCAACGAACTCATGATGTCACGGTAATCGTCATACGCCCAGCGGGGGTAGAAAAAATTATAGCGGATGTCGCTGTTTGCGCCCGAACTTATTAACATCGGCTCATTTACGAGCAGCATGGGCGTCTCGCCCACCACGCGAAAACCCGCGTCCAACGCATTGATGGCAAGGTCGTCTTCGGTCAACGGCGCGGTCAGGTCGTGATAACTTTCGTCCGTTTCGAAATCGGTTTGGGCTTTTTCATACTCAGCGGGGTAGAACTGGTCAATGCCCGTGGCAGACCACATCACACCATAGATCTGCAAGCGGAAGAAATCCGCCCATGCGCGACGGTCGCCAACGAAAGTTTTCTGCCAGAAATTTTTGACTTCGAAATTGGGATCATCCGCATCGACTCTTAAGCCATAACTGGTCGCCAGTTCCCGAACCTTTTCTTCATTGTTAGCTACCAGCGGCGTGGACGTTTGTTTCTCTAACGGGAACGCGTCGAGCGTGGTCATCCAGATAACGAGGTCAAGGTCATATTGCTTGGCATACGAAAGAAGCATGACATCTTTGGTGAGGGAGATGGTCGGGTAGCCCAAGTTATATGCGCGGACATTTTTTTCGCAGGCGTTGAGATGATCCGTGTTGAGTTGTCCCGCCAGTGTTTCTTCTGGCTTGAGCAATGTGCCCCACACCGATGAATCTCCAACAATGACGATGCGGAATTCATCGTCCGCTTTGGGCGTGCCCGCAATGACATGCGAGGCGAACATCGCATTGAGGTCAAAGAGGCTGAGATTGTAGGATTGTTTGGGGTTTTCACCGAAGGGTAATCGCTCCCGCCCTGGGTAGAGGACGTTGTAAAGGGAAAACTGTCCAACACTCGGCTGCCATGCGGCGATGACGAGGTTGAAGAGGGCGAATAAGAACAATCCTTTGATGAGAACGTTGAGGGGTTTGATTTCTTGGTTCATGTAATTACCATGTCATTGCGAGGAGGGTGCTCTTCCCGACGAAGCAATCCCCATCGGAGTAGGAGGTTGCTTCGGGCAAAGAACAAGAGTGCCCTCGCAACGACATTAATGGACTCCAAACAATTTCAAAATCACCTGCCATGAAACAGCAGGTGATGATAATGCGAAGAAGATCCATCCAATAGCAACAAAATGGAAGGTGAGCAGAATGCCGCTGATGTTGAGGATGGCAAGTTTTGTGGGCGTCGTCGCCCAAGCCGCGGATTTGGCTTTGGTGGCGTCGTTCCAGCGGTTGTGGATGAAGAGTCCCAACCCGTGCCATAAGCCCCAGAGGGTGAAGTTCCACGTCACGCCGTGCCAGAAGCCGATCAGCAACATGGTGGCAACTTGGGTGAACAGAATCATCATAGGGATGGATATCGGTTTTTCCCAAGACCTGAGCCAGCGGGTGATGGGATTGAAAAAATAAGCACGGAACCACTGCGTGAGAGTCATGTGCCAGTTGTTCCAGAATTGGGTCAGGTTAGGCTTGAGGTAGGGAGAGGCGAAGTTCTCGGGCAGTTTGATTCCGAGCAGTTGAGCAATGCCGAGAGCGATATCGGTGTAGCCGCTGAAGTCGAAGTAGATTTGGAAGGCGTAGGCGTAGACGATGACCCACATCCAAAGGGTGGATGCCACTTGGGTTGCGTTAGAGTCGTTCAGGGCAATGAGCGCCAGCGCGTCGGCGATGACGAATTTTTTGAACAAGCCAAGCAGAAGGCGTTGACCTGCGGAATAGAACGTTTCAAAGGTCAGACCTGCAAAAGGAGCGCGCAGGTCTTTGATGAAACGTTCCAAGCGGTCAATCGGGCCGGCGGTGAAGGCGGGGAAAAAGATGACGTAGGTGATGAATTCGCCCACGTCTACGGAGGGGAATCTTCCAGACTGTTTATCTCGGATGGTGTGGATGAGACGGAAGGCGACGTACGAAAAGCCCAGCCAGCGGAAGTCGTTGATGGAGACGTTGGTCAGCGATTGACCTGAGAGTGTGCGCAGGAAGGAACTGAGCCAGAACGATAGGGCAGGAATCTTAATGAGTAGAAAAAGCCCGATGGTTAGAACCAGACCCACCGTTAAGAAAGAAGCGCTGAAACGCGTTAGACGAGATAAAGCTGTCAGCGTCAGTCCTGTTATCAAAAAGATGAGGAGAGTCGTTTCGAGTTGGGGCGGACGTGAGGCAGTGAAGATTTGAAGTTGAGGAATGAAGCGGGTGAGGTTGAGTAAAAGGACTATGCCTGCGACGATGGCAAGGATGATGTAGTTTTTGCGCTGCTTGCGGGTTTCATCGTCGGCGGTGATGAACCAAGTGAGGACGACGAGCACGAGCGTGGCGATGGGTGTGAAGAAGTCGGCGCCGCGGATGGGGAGGGCGGGTTGCAGCCAGAAGATGACGATGACGCTGGCGATGAGCATGAACCACGTCCTGCCATGGTTGCGGAAGGTTACAGCCCAGAGGAGCGAGGCGGCGGCGAGAATCAGAATATTTTCAAGCGCCATTTAAAAGCCTTGATAGATCCACGTCGGGCTCGAGTCTGCGGTGAAGATGACGAGGGCGATGAGGATGAGGCAGAGGAGCAGGGCGATGAGGTTTTCGCGGGTGAAGATGTGTTTCATTATTTTTTTAACCACGAAGGGTCACGAAGGTACACAAAGGAAGAACTTATAAACCTTAGTGACACTTTGTGGTGAATGTTTTTTTAACGCACTCCGCAGACGAGCCAGTTGCCGTCTTGCTCAACGACTTCGTAGGTGCGGTCGGCGAGGTCGAGGGACTGGGGTTCGCCGTTGTAGCTCATGTTGAGCATGCCGGTGCAGTTGACGAGGGTCTTGTCGCTGTCTGACCCTGCTTCGGTGCAGGACATTCCGTCTACGGTGACTTCGACGAGGGCGAAGGAGTCGAGTTCGATCAGGGCATCATCTTCCCAGTCGGCGCAGGAGTTGGAGATGAGGGTGGCTTGGTCTTTGGTGGCAAGGGCGGTGATGTAGCCTTCGACGGCGGTGGTAGCTCCGCCCGAAGCGGATGCTCCGCAGGCAGAAAGGAGAATGCTCAGGGCGAGCATGAGTATGGTGAGTTTGGTATGCACAGGTTCCTCCATGATTTGGGTCAAACGATTGCGGATTATAGCATGGAGAGAATTTGGTAAATACAAAATAAAAGTTTATTGCTCAACAGATAATTTGCTAATAACCTAAAATTTCCATACGACTTCGCAAGCTAGGTATTCAGCAATAACCATCTTAATCCTGACCTCGTCTTTATCATCAATGGCAAGATAACGATAGCGTCCATCCTGAACATCCACCCAGTCATGGATTAGGAGGTTCTGAGTTGATTCTTCGCCGTTTTCTGATTGAATTATGAATTGAGTAACCAGCATCCGCTGTAAACCACGTGTCCCTACCTCTCCAAACATCTCAACTATATGACTTGCATCAAAGGAGTTTCTGTCATTTTCACTCAAAAGAGCAATGGGACACCACCACAAAGAACTTGGTTCTTCTCGGAAGATTTGACTAAGTTCAAATGCAGAATGTCCTCTTGCTAGTTTCACAAGGACATTTTGTACTCGATTTGCCTCAACCTTGAACAGTGTTTGGCCATCTTGGGTACTTTTGGCTGCTTCAATTCTAGCACGTAGAGCTGGCGCTCGCCGAAATATATTTGCAATTGATGGACGCCGAATATTATCTGGGTCAGTTGACCCCGCAATTGCTGCTTCAATTAAACACGCAAGATACTCTTCATCCTGAGAAAAACTGTTATTGCATGATGAACAAGCATTTACAACGGGTAAATTTTCGGGAAGAGGGGCGTCTAAAAACACACGTGACGGAACATGCTCTCTGGTCTCCTCAGATCCTCCACAATAAATGCAACCGTTAACTAACCTATCATCAGCATAGTTTCTTAGTTGTCTCATGTAATTACCCTTTTCTTAATCTTGTCAAATAATTATAGGATTGCTATTCAAAAAACACAACTATTTTTTCACTATCTTCATTCCCCCCTACTTAAAAACCATCTACGAATGAACGAATGGAGTTCGCCCGTATTCGTGTATTCGCAATCCATTCGTGGACGGTATCGGCGGGCTAACGCCCTGCCACAGTGCGTAGAAGTCCGCTCAAGCGGACTCTAAAACAACCTTTCCTTCCAATTCGGGTTAAACTATCAAACTACCTCATTACAAAACCAGGAACCCCTATGAACAACTACATCGCCCTCGCTCTTACCTTTGCTATCGCGCTTGGATTTTTGCGCCTGATGGATTTTTTTGCCCATCGCGGCTGGATCGAAAGCAAGCTCAGCCGCAAATTGATCCACATCGGCACCGGTCCGATCTTTGTGTTGTGCTGGTTCCTTTTCGACGATGCACCGTCCGCTCGCTGGTTGGCTGCGTTGGTGCCGTTTGCGATCACAGTGCAATTTGCGTTGATCGGTTTTGGGATTTTGAAAGATAAAGCTTCAGTGGATGCCATGTCCCGTACGGGTGACCCGAAGGAAATCCTGCGCGGTCCGCTGTATTACGGCATCATGTTCGTGGTGTTGACCATTGTCTACTGGAAAGATTCCCCCATTGGCATTATCGCCTTAATGATGATGTGCGGCGGCGATGGCATTGCCGATATTTTTGGCAGGCGCATCCCCTCGCCGAAACTGCCGTGGAGCAAGGAGAAGTCTGTGGCGGGGATGGTGAGTGTATTTGTGGGTGGATTTGTCTTTTCAGCTGTGATGCTTTTTATTTATATAAATGAAGGTGTGTTTGCCGCTCCCTTTACCAACTACCTGCTGCCTATCACGGTCATTTCATTGGCTGGCGCAGCGGTCGAGTCGCTTCATTATAAGGACATCGACAATATCAGTATGACACTGGCGTCCGCGCTGGTGGGACATTGGTTCTTTTAAAACAAACGATGGACGACAGACCATTGATTATGGTTTATCGTCCATCGTTTACCGTATACTATTTTTCCACTTCTTCGCTCTTCAAGGCCATCACACGATAGGACTCGGCGTATTCAAAGTCCTTGTCCTTCGCGTCCTCTTTTGCCCATTCCTTCATCCACTTCTCGACTTCATCCACCGGCACCTGGCTGGCGTGTTGTTGCAGCGCCTTTACTTTGATGTCAATGGTCTCGGAGATGTCCACCCAGGTATCGGGTTTATCCGTCCCGTGGACGTACAGCCGTTTGACTTCGTGCGGCTCGAACCCCTCTGCGAGCAGGTCGGCAAAAATGAGTCTTGATCCCGCTGATGGGAAAACCGCTTCACATGCCGCCTGTGCTGCGGCGCGATGGTCAGGGTGATTGACATATTCATTTCCGTAGAACCATGCTTCGGGATTTCCAGTGACCACTACATCAGGCTTGTGCTGACGAATGATGCGCGTCAATTCCTTGCGCAAAGCAATCGTCGGTTCCAGTTCACCGTCAGGGTGACGCATGAAAATCGTTTCCTTCACACCGATAATCTTGTTCGCAGCAGTCTGTTCCCCTTCACGGAGCTTTGCCAATTCAATTTTATATTCCGCTCCTTTGCTCGGATCGTTTGAACCTGAATCTCCGCTCGTAATGACTACCGATATAATTTCGCATCCCGCTTTAGCCCATTTGGCAAGCGTCCCAGCAACACTAAATTCCTGATCATCAGGATGCGCGTGGATGCTCATCGCGCGTTTGGGGAGATATTCTTTTTCGTTGGTCATGGGTGGGATTTTACCTGAAACATTGCCCGAAGTAGGGTCGCCCCTGCAATAATTCGTAGTAAAATAGAACGTGCATTCTATTTCTCTCGCCCCGTTAAATTGCGAGAGCCGCGGCGCCGACCGCGGCTCTCTCTTACAAAGGAGGAGAAGAGAAATCACCTTACGAATGTAACTTTATCATGCGTCATCAAAACCTGCTTGACGCTCACCCTACGCCGCCCAAACGATTAGACAACGAATTTTATGAGCCTTTTTTAAGGAGAATACATGTCCACTTCACTTGCCATTGAAACAAAAAACCTTGGTCGCATCTACAAACTGCGCGGAAGCAAAAAAGAAACCCGCAAGGAACTTGTCGCATTGCAGGATGTGAATTTGACCGTGGAACGCGGCGAACTATTCGGACTCCTCGGCCCGAACGGCGCTGGCAAAACGACCTTGATCAAAGTCCTCACCACGCTTCTTTCCCCGACCTCAGGCTGGGCGCGCGTTGCAGGAGCAGATGTCCACGCTGAACCAGAGTTGGTGCGCCCGCGCATCAACATGGTCTCAGGCGGCGAGTCTTCAGGCTACGGACTCCTCACCGTGCGCGAAAATTTATGGATGTTCTCGCAGTTCTACGGCGTACCGTCCAAAGAGGCGAATGAACGCATTGAAGCTTTATTGGAAATGGTCGGGTTGAAAGATAGGATGAACACAAAATCATCTGATCTTTCGACAGGCTTGCGCCAGAAGATGAACATTGTCCGTGGATTCCTCACCGACCCCGAAGTACTCTTCCTCGATGAACCCACACTCGGCTTGGACGTGGGAGCCATGCGCGATGTCCGCCGCTTCATCCTCGATTGGCTGCGAGCAGACAAGGAGCGCACGCTTCTATTAACCACGCATTACATGGCAGAAGCGGACGAGTTATGTGACCGCGTTGCCATCATCAACAAGGGACGGGTGCTCGCCTGCGATACACCGACCGCCTTGAAACAACGTTTGCAGAAGGACGTGATGTTCGAGATTGAGACGAGTCCGCTCAACGGGTTGACGATGCAAATGATGGAGGAACAGCCCGAGGTTAAGAAAGCGGCGTTGACCGACATTGAAGGCGGCGCGCGCTTGACCTTATCCCTCGTAGAAGAATCGGCATTGGCGCGAGTCTTCAATCTGTTCGCGCAAAAAGATATCAAGGTGATGAACCTCAATAAACGCCAGCCGACGCTCGAAGATGTGTTCGTGGATTTGGTGGGGCGCAGCATGGCAGAGGAGGAGTCGAATGGAAGCGGTGAGTAAAAAGTATTCGCGGAAAGATACGGGCTGGCGGTTGTTTTTGAAGACCATCATCGCCCGCGCGTATCCGCGCATTATCGGGCAGCAGCGTGAGGTTTCGTGGCTGGTGTTCGATGTGGTCATGCCGATGCTGGCGGTGATCGCGTATGTGCTGGTTTATCGCGCGTTGGAAGCGCCTGAAGAATATATCGGTTTCGTGGTGATGGGCGGCGCGATGACCGCGTTTTGGATGAATATTTTGTGGAGCATGTCGAGCCAGTTGTATTGGGAGAAAGAGCAGGGCAATCTTGCTTTGTACATCATGGCGCCGAATTCGATGATGGCGATCCTGCTGGGTATGGCGTTGGGCGGCATGTTGGCGACCGCCATGCGCGCCATTGCAGTGACGTTGCTTGGCTCGTTCATGTTCGGCGTCACCTATGAAGTGACGAGTTATCTTCAATTGTTTTCGGTTTTCATGCTGGCAATGATCGCTTTATACGGCATGGGGATGATGATGGCTTCGGCATTCCTGCTGTTCGGGCGTGAGGCGTGGCACATGGCGAACCTTGCGCAGGAGCCGATCTTCCTCGCTTCAGGATTTTATTTCCCGATCAAGTCGCTGCCGTTCTGGGTGGCGGCGGGTGCGTCGATTATTCCGCTCACGTTGGGCATGGATGCAATGCGTCAGTTGATCTTTTCTTCTGGCTTTCAATTCGGTTTTATGACCGTACGGCTCGAGATCATCCTTCTGGCAGTGATGTCTGTGGTCTTTGTGGTGACTGCAAAATATCTGCTGGCGTATATCGAGAAGATCGCGGTGCGTGAGGGACGAGTGACGGAGAGTCGAAGATAGCATGTCATTGCGACGAAGCAATCTCCCACAAAGTTGAAGATTGCTTCGGGCGGACGAACATCGCCCTCGCAATGACATAAGAGGTGAATTATGCAAACAACAACTTCATGGCGTTCGTTTCGGATGGCGGCCTGGCTGGGATGGTTGATCGAGTCCAATTGGACGGATCCCTTCCTGTTCGCGGTGTATTCCATCGTTAAGCCGCTTTCGGGTGCGGCGATTTTGGTCATTATGTACGGCATCATTTCGGGCGGCAATTTCAACACACCGCTGTTCCCGTACATTTATTTGGGCAATGCCTTTTACATTTACGTGGGCGCAGTGATGACGGGAGTCTCCTGGGCGGTGGTGGATGACCGTGAGCATTACAAGACGCTGAAATACATGTACATCGCGCCCATCTATATTCCCGTTTATTTGCTGGGGCGCGGCGTGGCAAGGTTTATCACAGGCTCGATTGCCGTTTTCATCACCATCATTGCGGGTGTGTTGTTCCTGAAAGTGCCGCTGCATTTTGAAGAGATCAACTGGGGATTGTTCTTCGTGACGTTGATCCTCGGCGTGGTGATGCTTGCGCTTCTGGGCTTGCTGTTGGCTGGTATCACATTGACGGTGGCTCGCCACGAAGGCTTTATCGGCGAAGCGACGGCTGGCGCGTTGTATATTTTCAGCGGCGCGGTCTTTCCACTGGATGTGCTGCCTGCCTGGATTCGTCCTATCGGATATTTCATGCCGACGACCTACTGGCTGGAACTGCTGCGCAGGTCATTGGTTGGGAATGTGGCGCAAGCCTTCCCGACGCTGGCGAATTTCAGTAATATGGAACTCCTCGGTATTCTGCTGGGACTGAGCATCTTCTTCGGTGTGGTTAGCATTTGGGTTTTTCGCTGGTGTGATGCCCGCGCGCGCGAACTTGGTTTGATAGATCGAACGACGAATTATTAAGAATGGAAACTGAAAAAGGGAACTCCCGATTCGGGAGTTCCCTTTTTAGATTTTTTTGGAATTTTTAACCTGTCGATCCACAATCCACTACCCAAGTTCTATCCGATTCCGTCCCGCCTGTTTGGCGGCATACATTGCCTCGTCTGCGCGGCGGAATATTTCCTCCACCGTTTCTCTGGATGCGGCGTGTTTCAACTCCACGACACCGATGCTGAGCGTCACCGTTGCCTTTCCCTTTGGAGTTGGAATTTGCAAAGCCGACACATTGCTGCGGATTCGTTCCGCCACTTGACTGGCTTGTTGCGCAGTTGTCATTGGCAAGAGGATGATGAATTCTTCACCGCCATATCTCCCGATCACATCAGCAGAGCGCAGTTCGGCGCAGGCTGTATCAATGACGAAGGTAAGCATCTGGTCGCCTGTTTTATGTCCAAAGGTGTCATTAATGATCTTGAAATGGTCAATATCGAACATGATCACGGAAAGCGATCTTTCATAGCGTGCCGCAACCTGTAATTCATGTTCTGCCAATTCATATAAGTGGCGGCGGTTGTGAACCCCGGTCAACGGATCGGTGCGTGCCAGCTGCTGTTCGCGGAGCAGGGCGGTCTGCAGTTCGATATTAGCGGCTTCAAGAGCCAGTTCATCGTATTTACGCTCGGTAATATTACGGGCAATTGCCCACATTCCCATGGGATTTCCAGCCTCGTCACGCAGCAGGACAGTGCGCAGTTCCACCGGAAAAATGGTCCCGTCCTTCCTGATGTATTCTTTTTCATATACATCGGAATAGCCTCTTTTTATGATCTGATTTTCCACGATGTCGGCTTCCGCCGCGTGCCATTTTTCAGGGGTTAGTTCAAAATAAGTTAATTGGGTGAGCTCCTCCCTGGAATACCCCAACATGTACAAGTAAATATCATTGCAGTCCAGAATATTCCCATTCATATCCACACTAACAAACCCGTCGATCATGCTTTCGTGCAGCAGGCGGTATTTTCTTTCAGATAACTTGAGGGCGTCCTCGGCTTGTTTGCGCTGAATAATATCCCAGGTCAGGCTTGCCAATTGTTCAAGAGCATATAGATCGTTCTCTACATAGTCTTCCGCTTTGTTGCCCACCCCCATGATCATCACGATCAGATCGTTGCGCAGAATGGGCACAACGAGTTCGCGCTGGACGGGCGCGTGTCCTTCCGGTAATCCTTTGCGGCGCGAAGCGGGCAGGCTGGCGTAGTCGTTATGGATCACCGGCTTACGGGTATAGACACACTCCGCCCATACTCCCGCCTCCTCCACAGGGTAATGAGAATCTTTGCCTTCCGCAGTATACATATGCTTCAGAGTGTTGCTGGACCATATCTGCAGGTTAAGCGTCTTTTGATCTTCTTGCAAAAAATGAACAAAACCGATCTGGCTGCCAGTCAGAGCCTCAGCTTCATCCAGCGCTTTTTGAAGTAGATCATCCAGGTTGTATGTGTCTGCGGCTTCGCTGATGCGCAGCCGGGCGTGCAACAGCTCGGAAATCCGCTTGCGGTCACTGATATCCACCATCACGGCACGGCATTCCCCCCCGTCTTCAAAGCAGGTGGATTCGATCTGAACCCATTTTTCACTGTTCAAAAGTTTCAATTCACAGATCTGCCTGCCTGTGTTGGATAAAAGCTTTTCATGGAAATTGTAAAAAACGGGCAGGGACTCGTCCGAAATAAAATTCCCCAGCGTTTGATCGGTCAGTTTTTCAT
>JACZJB010000073.1 GCA_014860805.1 Anaerolineales bacterium | reverse complement strand
CCTTTAAAGCCCAAGGGACGGAAACCGGCGCGGAGTGGGAGCAGCAGTCCAATTTGGGCAGCATCCGTTGGGCTGCGCCTGAAATCACTTTCACTGACCAGTTGAGCATCTATTGGGATGACGACCCCATTGTGCTGCAGCACCGGCCGGGACCCTCCAGCGCAGCCATCTGGGTGGAACTGGTCAAAGAAAAGGTGCTTTTTTTGGCGATCTGGTAACGCCAGAGCAGACGCCGTTTCTCGCCTCCGCGGATCTTCCGTTATGGATCGAACAGATCAAGATCCTGATGGAGAAAAAGTACAAGAATTACCTGATGGTCAGCGGCAGGGGTGGGCTGCTTGCCATGGAAGAGGTACGCAAACAGTTGAAATTTCTGGAAAAAGCGAACCAGCACCTTGAGAACCTGGCAGCCAAGAAAGCCCGTCCGGAGGAGGCGCAAAATTTAGCCAATGTATTGGCTTCTTCCTTCAACACCCCGCCGGAACTGAAAGAGGTCTTTCGCCAGCGGCTGCGCTATGGGCTGTACCAGTATTATGTTCGCCGGTATTGCCCTGAGGAAACCGCTGCTTTGGAAGAGTGAGGCAAGAGGGGTGTGATTTATTTTTTCGGGGGATAAGAGCGTTGGTAAAGCGCCTTACCGAATTTAAATTTACGCCACGGGTTGCTTTTAGGCTTTTGGGGAGTGTTATTTTGTAAGAGTTGTGCGGATAAATGGGGTAGAGGCTTAGGATCATCCCTGTGGACAGGAGGAGCGATGCGGGCTTGGTGCAATTTACTGCGTCGCAATCTATTTTGTTCGCACAACCTGGCCTCAATCTTGGGCCACTCTGTTTTCCAGCGATCTGAACAGATGATGTTACGAATGGTCAGCATGGGATTGACATGTGGTTCTGCCCAATGCATCCCAGAACCTTTCAACCGGGCTTGCACCACCAGCTTATTTCCGCTTTCAACGATCCCACTTCCAATTGGCCAACCTTGGGCTTGAAAAAGTGGATATTGTATTTGCTCTTTTCGTTTTTTGAGATAAGCCAGATTACCAGAGATGGCCTCGGCTTCCGGATATTGTTGCTGAAGTTTCTGAAATTCAACCAGGATTTTATCTGGCCCCTCATGTTTTAGGCTATGAAGATGCTCCTCCAGCCAAAGACGGCTTTCCGGGGTGTGATCTCCATATAAGAATTCTGCGATAGGGGTGATATGCTCAGCCGCATGTGGGAAATCCAAAATGCGAGTGGCCTGGGGACAATGATAATCTGTAAACCCCTGCTCCCATATTGCTCCGTCCATGATGGCGGCTACTCCTCGGGCATTTTCCACTCCCCGCCGATGCATTTCCACCAATGCCAGGCGCTGAAATTCCTCTGCATTCACTTTGCGGGAAAAATAGCTCAGGTTTTGAGTATGCACTCCCTTTTCCCCCTCAGGTTGTACTTCGCCAATCACCACAGTTTTCACCTCAGCCCATACCCCATGTAACATAGGTACCATCGCTCCATCCGCACTGATTTGTAGCTTGTTTGCTCCCTGCTCCGCTGGTGGCATTTCTTTTTCCAGCCTTTCTACCTCTTCTGTTTGCAGGTCTTCATAGGCTGCGCCTGCTTCCTCGGTGTACTTTTGACTGACTATCTGACTCACTCGAATTCCCATAAAATCTTCCAGCATCTCCGCTGCTTTCTTAAAGGGTACCCAGCCTCCTAATCGCACCAAACACTCGTGCCCATGCGGCGTCAGCATGCCCGGTAATAACTCCAACGCTTTATCCAGGGGGAAAAATCCCTTGACCACACACTGGACAAACGCCATATTCTCGCTCAAGCTCTACTTCTCGACCTCCTCGGGTTTGTAGTTTTCGCTTTTTCTTCCCTTTCTTTTCTAACTTCACCCCGCACGTTGGACATACTCCTGCTGCCCATTCTTCTTCCGCTCTACTGATCGCTACATCTGTTAGCATTCGCACTCGTAACTCCGATAGGCGCTTATCTACTTCTTCTTCCATCTCTCGAAACGTCGCTTTGGAATATTGCTCTCGCCATTCTGCCATCCCACTGAGAATTTCTTCACTGGTCTCTTTCCATCTCTTTTGCATTTCTTCGCCATTCATGCTCCCTCCTCCTTTTTCTTCCCTATCTTACCCCCTTTCCCGAATTTTTATTACACACCCT
>JACZJB010000072.1 GCA_014860805.1 Anaerolineales bacterium | reverse complement strand
GCATAATGATATTCGGTAATTTTCCATTCAACTTCCTTAATCGAGCATTTTTTGGAAGCAGGCCGGAAGCAAGCCCGCCCCCAAAAATATTCCAACCTAGTTTGAGGAAATCACGCCTTGAAAGCCTTATCATTTCTTATCCTAAATTTCTAAAAATGATGGTTAGTATCGAGATAAAAGAAACAGGCAGGTAGATATATAAAAATATAACAAAACGATTCGCCATGGAATTCACAAATTTATCAACTATCGGGATTGATTCTCCCAATGTCATGAGAATCAATGTCAATATAAAAAAAATACCAAGCTTGCTCGTATTTTCCAGCGCCTCACCCATCGGGGTTTGTGTATAGTAATACATTATAGTGACAAGGAAGGAGATTATCAGGACTGTTCCACGAAGAACAAATTTATCCAAAAATATTTTTCGAGGCAGGACAAAACCGATCATCAGCAGAAAAAAAATCAACAGCAGGCTTTCCAAAAAAGCGCCTACCATTACGTAAGCAAACAAACTGAGAATATCCGCAACACCAAAATACAGGCTCCAATTACTGAATATCTCCTTGACTGTGGTGATGATTGCCCAGGAAAACACAGTAGTTACGCCTACCGCGTATACCGGAAGAATTTGACCTATCTTGGGGAATCTTTTCAACAAAGCCAGATTTTCTCCAATTCAGCTATGAGGCTTGATTTTATCATTTTCGTATTTCTTGTTTCATCCTTGCAAGGCTTCCCACTCCGCCAGTTTTTCGTCCATTTCTTTTTGCACCTGATCATACTCTTTTGCCAACCGAATGACGACACCTGCATCCTTGGGTGGATTTGCAAGTTGTTCACTGATCTCGCTTAATTGCGTTTCGAGCCTGGCGATCTTGTTTTCCAATTCCTGCTTTTTCGCGACCTTCCTTCTTTGCTCTTGGGTATTGCCAGCCTTTGCTTTAACAGGTGTTTTCTTGCGGGCTTCCTCTTCTTCGCGTTCGGCTTGTGTGGCAGCGCGGCGAGCCAGGTCTTTTTCTCGTTCTTCTTTCAATTGAGAATAGATACCCTTGAAGATGATGAGGTTGGATTCGTCCGTGTCGATCTCCCAGATCTGGGTGGCGATGGCATCCACAAGATAACGGTCATGCGTGACGAGCAGGATCGTACCTTCGTAATCATCCAGAACGGCTTCGAGGATTTCCTGTGAGGGGATGTCCAAATGGTTTGTGGGTTCATCGAGTAATAATAGATTCGTATCCTGCAAGGCGAGCTTTGCCAATGCCAAACGTCCGCGTTCGCCGCCGGAAAGCATGGACACCATTTTGAAGGCGTCGTCACCGGAGAAGAGATATTTACCGAGATACTCTCGGGCTTTCTGCGGAAGCCAGCCTGTGGCATGCATGATTTCGTCAATTACGCTTTTCTTCGGATCAAGGCTTTCGTGAGCTTGAGCGAAGTAGCCAATGTGTAGACTCTCTCCCAGAGTCACCGTACCAGCTAACGGCGGAATCTGACCGAGGATCGTTTTGAGAAAAGTCGATTTGCCAGCGCCGTTGGGTCCGATCAATGCGGCACAGTCGCCGCGTCTTAAATCAATATTGGGAGATGAGAATAAAAACTTGTCAGAGAATCCCACTTTGAGATTTTCAGTGCGAATGACCATGTCGCCGGAGCGGGAAGCCTGACTGAGTCGCAAATGCAAATTAGGCAATTGACGCACGGGCGATTGCAAAGCATTGATGCGGCGTCCCGCTTCTTCCACACTGAGAATGGATGTGGTGACGGAAACTTCGCCCGCGGTCTCGCTCCACTTTTGGCTGAGCGCGGCTTCCATGCCGATCTGTTCGATGGCTTGAATAATACGCGAAAGACGCTTGAGCTTGCCTTTGGCTTGCAATACATTTTGCCCCGCCACATTTTTGCGGATGTATTCCATTTCCTTTTGCAGTTTTTCTTTTTCGCTCTCAAATACTTCCTGACGGCGTTCCATGCGTTCGGCGCGCTGCTTGAGATACGCGCTGTAATTGCCGCGATACATTTCGGTCGTGCCGGGAAACATTTCCAAAACCATGTTGCTGGCTTTGTCCAAAAAGAAGCGGTCATGCGAAATGATGATGGCCGCACCTTCCCATTGACTCAAATATCCTTCGAGCCATTCGACGGCGGCAATGTCGAGGTGATTGGTTGGCTCGTCGAGCAGGAGCAGGTCCGGGTCTTCGAGCAGGAGGCGCGCAAGAAATCCACGCGTGCGCTGCCCGCCGGAAAGATGTTCAAGGTCAAGCTGATAATCGGCTTCGCTGAATCCCAAGCCCGTCAACACCTGGCGGATCTTGGTCATGTAGGTATAGCCGCCGCGCCGCTCAAAATCCTCCTGCAATTTTCCGTAACGTTCCATCACTTCTTCAACTTTCGCAGGGTCAGACATCAAGCTTTCAAGGCGATGCAACTCTTCCTGCTCCACTTTGAAATGATCAAAGACGGATTCGCAGGCATCCCACAGAGTTCCCGACATTTTGAAATCCGCTTCCTGCGACAGATACCCGATTCGGACTCCGCGGGAGCGGGATACTGTTCCCGATGTAGCTTCATCCGCACCGACGAGGATGCGCATGAGCGAGGTTTTGCCGATTCCGTTTGGTCCCACAATGGCCATGCGCGCGCCCTTGGACACGGTGAACGATATCCCGCTGAAAATATCAGTGGGACCGTAAGATTTGGAGAGTGAACTTACTGTAATGAGTGACAT
>JACZJB010000071.1 GCA_014860805.1 Anaerolineales bacterium | reverse complement strand
CATGGGCACGCCGGCATACATCAGCCCCGAACAAGCGGCAGCTCTGCCTGTCGATCAACGCTCGGATATTTATTCGCTCGGCGTCATTTTGCATGAAATGGTCACGGGCCGCGTTCCTTTTGTTGCAGATACCCCTTTGGCCGTCATTCTCAAACACATTAACGATCCCCTGCCTCCGCCTTCAGCCATCAAGCCTGATATTTCCCCATTCATCGAGCAGGTGATCGTCAAAGCCCTTGCCAAAGATCCGGACGCCCGCTTCAATGATATTGCTGAATTCGTCTCCGCCTGGAAGCAGGCAGTGACAGGGACTGGCACCGTTTCACCAATGCCGTCCCAAGCCGCCACCGTCGCTCAGACTCCGCGGAAGCCTGCTCAAACAAAACAAGCAGTATCCAAGTCTGTAAAACCCATCACAGGTTTGACAATGGGTTGTGCTGTGGTGGCGTGCTTGTTGGTCTCGGCTGTCGGCGTATTTGGTTTTGCCTCGCGTTTCATTAATCAACCCTCCTCGTCCGCTACGGATATATCGCCGGCAACGGAAATTTCTTTGCCAACGCCGGTCTCCATCAATGCCGCTAAAGTCATTCTTGATGATGATTTTTCAGGAGCCAATCGAACCTGGGGCACCATCGAAGATTCAAACAGTTCTGTCCAATATCACGAGGATGCCATGCGGATGATCATTCACACCAGGAATTGGTTTGTCTGGAATACGCCCAACAGCATTGCGTATGGAGATGTGCATCTGGAAGCAACCGTAATTAACAACGACACCGATCAGCATACCGCCTTTGGATTAATGTGCAATCAACAGGCTGATGGACAATCCTTCCATTACTTCGCCATTACCCCCAGCGGACAGTACGTGATCGCCAGAGTAGATGCGGGCGTGCTTGATAACTTCCTCACCAATGGCAAGCAGTGGGGATACTCGAGCCTGATTCAGAAAAATGCATCCTCCTATCGCCTCGGTGCGGATTGTGGAAACGGCATCCTGACCTTGTATGTAGACGGTCAGCAGGTTGATTCTGTCCCTGATTCATCTTTTACGTCGGGGAGGGTAGGTGTGATAACCTGGAGCGCGCTTGAGGCGGTAAAGACAGACGTCTCCTTTGACGACTTTCTGATGACGGAACTTCCCTGATATATTGTTATTCCCCGATTGTTTCACGCGCGGATATTCTGTGCTATGATTCGGAAAACAAATGAAACCTTTCAACCAATATAACCTGCCTGCTCACATGTTTTCCACCCAATAAAAATGACCCAAGCCCTCTACCGAAAATACCGCCCCAAAGGATGGGATGCAGTCATTGGACAAGACCATGTTGTCCAGACTCTTACCAACTCCATCAAAGCAGACCGCGTTGGTCATGCCTATCTTTTCGCGGGTCCGCGCGGCACAGGCAAGACCACCGTGGCGCGTTTGCTTGCGAAGGCAGTCAACTGTCTTAACGACGACCCTGCCCAGCGCCCTGATAACACCTGTGACTACTGTCAGGCGGTGAATGAGAACCGCTTTATGGATCTCATCGAGATCGATGCGGCTTCCAATACCAGCGTGGACGATGTCCGCGATTTGCGCGATAAGATCAACTTCTCGCCATCGCAGGGGAAATATAAAATCTACATTATTGATGAAGTCCACATGCTTTCCACGGCGGCATTCAATGCGCTGCTGAAAACTCTCGAAGAGCCGCCGCCGCACGCCATCTTCGTTTTGGCGACCACTGAAATTCACAAAATTCCAGCCACGGTGCTTTCGCGTTGTCAGCGGCATGAGTTTCGCCGCGTGCCCATCGACGAGATCGTCACAAACTTAAAGCAGATCGCCGCTTCTGAAAACATGCAGGTTGACGAAGAAGCCTTCACGCTCATTGCCCGCCAATCGGCCGGCGGCATGCGCGATGCGCAATCCCTGCTCGATCAACTTTCTTCCACTGGCACGAAGATCACGCTTGCCCTTGCACAGCAAGTCCTCGGCACTGCAACCAGCCAAACGGTTCTCGATCTTGTGAACTCTGTTCTTGAAAACCAACCCGCGCATGGTCTTGAAACCATCCATCGCGCGTTGGACTCTGGCGCAGACCCGCGTTCCCTTGCGCGTCAAATCGTCGAATACATGCGCGGGCTCATGCTCATTCAAATGGGCAATCCCGATCAAGTCGAAGCCACGCGCGAAGTCAAAACCCAAATGCAAGTTCACGCAAACGCATTCAGCGCGTCTGATGTTTTGCGGATGATGAAAATCTTCAACAATGCAGCAACTGATTTGCGCGGCGGATGGCAGCCATCTTTGAGCCTGGAACTTGCTTTAGCGGAAGTTCTCGACGCTCCAGCAGAATCAGCCCCAATTGCAAACCCGCCTCGAACCAAGCCTCAGCCTGCTGCAGCTCAAAAGACAGAGTCCCAGCCTGAAGTTAAGAAAGAGGCGTCGTCAGCAGGGGAGACGTCTGCACCCGATAAGCCGATCATCAATTCGGGCGAGATCGTCAAATCATGGAAGACACTAGCCGCGTCGCTCCCAAAATCACAAGCGAATTTGTCCGCGTTGTTGAACTCGGTCAAGATGATCGACATTCAAGGCAAAACGCTCGTGCTTGGCCTGGCGAGTGACGTACTGGTTTCAAAGCTTGATAAGCCCGACCAAATTGAAGCGATACAAAAACTGATCAAAGATCACTTCGGCGTGGAAGTCGGCGTTCGCTGCGTTGTTACCAATACCAAAGGCAAGATCCCTGCCAATCTCCCGCACGACGGCATGGTCGCAACTGCCATTCAACACGGCGGTGAAATTGTGGATGTGGATGAATAAGAACGATACTCGGCCATCGAATATCGATTTAAAAATAACGAGGTTTAATTATGGCAAAAGGATTTAACAAAGGCTCCGCAATCGGCGGACAAGCTGGCATGATGCAACAAATTCAGCGCATGCAAAAGCAGATGGAAGAAGCGCAGGCAAAACTTGCCGAAGCAACAGTCAGCGCAACAGCGGGTGGCGGCGCCATCAAAGTGACCATGACCGGCGACCAGAAATGCAAGTCCGTTGAGATTTCTCCTGAATTCCTCAAAGACGCAGACGCCGAACTCCTGCAGGATATGGTTCTCTCCGCTGTCAATTTGGCATTGGATGAGTCCCGCGCATTGCAAGAGAAAATGATGGGTCCGCTTGCGGGCGGGTTGCCCTTTTAAGTCTCAAGTTACAGGTTGAAGGTTGAAAGTAACCTGCAACTTGTAACCTGCAACTTGTAACTTTCTCATGCTCCTTCCCGAATCCATCCAATCTCTGATCACCGCCCTCGAACGCCTGCCGGGCATTGGGCCAAAGTCCGCTTCACGGCTGGCTTTCTATTTATTGCGTGCCACCGAAGATGTGGCACAGGATCTGTCCGTTGCGCTGGCGAATCTAAAAGCGAACACAGCTTTCTGCTCGGAATGTTTCAACATCACCGAAGCGGGCCGCGAACGCTGCGAAATCTGCGAGTCGCACAAGCGGGATGGTTCACTCATTTGCGTGGTGGAAGAGGCATTGGATGTCCTCGCCATCGAACGCACGAGCGGTTTTCACGGCAAATATCACGTTTTGCAAGGCGTTCTTTCTCCCATCGAAGGCGTCGGTCCCGATGATTTGAAGATCAAGCAGTTGGTCGCCCGCGTCGCCAGCGGGGGAGTGAAAGAGATCATCCTCGCGACCAACCCCAGCATGGAAGGCGATGCCACCGCCCAATATTTGCAGGGACAATTGAGGAATTACGATGTGCATGTCACTCGCCTCGCGCGCGGTTTGCCCGTAGGCGGCGATCTTGAATATGCCGATCAAAACACCTTGTTGAGAGCGTTATCTGGTCGACAGGAAATGAAATAAGAAATGCAACACAAATAAAACAGGGTTGCTGATGCAAATGAATCAGCAACCCTGTTTTATTACCAAAGATCGTTTTTCAATGAGCGATACTCTTGTGAGTATTAAGTATATCGGTACATATCTCCAGGTCTTCTTCGTTGCGAGCGAGGAAGAAGACCCGTTCGATTTTCATTTGCGGATTGGTCTCAATGTAAGAAATTGCTGTGTCAATTAGTTTTCTGGCAATTTCTTCGGGACTGGACTTGGCCGTGCCGGTGCCCATTAAGGGGAAAAGTATGGATTTGATGTCTTCACCAGCCAACTCTTTCGAGTCCGCCTTTTTCATCGCATTGCGAATACATTTCTCAATCTCTTTAATGGGTGTGTAACCTACTCCCATCTCCCCTTCGACCGACGCGGCATGAAATATCTTCTTTACATTATGCGATTCTTTCAGGTCTCCCGATCCCGTCGCAATCACCTGTCCCGCAGCGGCCCTCGAGCCTTTGGCAATTCCATTAAGCTCATTCGCTATAACATCATCCGTCACATGCCCCATCTCGTCTCTGATGGCTCCCATGTATCGGATCGTTGCTGATATAGAACGGTCAAAATGACGGGCCATTTGCATATCAGTGTTCTCTGGGTTTACCCAAACATCCACTTCGGTAATTTCTTGGAGATCCCCGGTGACAATTCCGACCTGCTTATTTGGATTGTTCAGGATCTGATATGTATAAAACTCTTTTTTACCGATTTTTTTTGATTTTCGCTCGATATTCAAATTATCGAGATATTCATGCACAAGACTGTCAAGAGTTTGTTTTTCCAGCCCGTTCTTGACATACTCTCTGATGGTTTTCCTGCTGGCTTCCAGTTTTTCACTGTCATCAATATCGTAGCCCAATACATTTAATCCGCTGATGTTGAACGGTGGGGGCTGATTGCTGTTTTTGCGTATGACGAGGGTCGTGTGCTTGTTCAACGCATGTCGAACGCCAAGTTCATAATAAACATTGGGATTCATGAAAGAGACATCTACAACGGCCACATCTGCTTCGAAAATACCGCGGAACATCTTTGCATGAATCGAGCCTGTATCGATGATCTCATCACACCGATCACATTCCATGCCAAGCGATTCAACCGCCGCTTTTATTAATTCATGATATACGTAGTCGAAATTGATTTCAACTTCGGTGCCGTCAGGCCGCTTCTCTTTCTTTTGTCCAAAGGGCATGATGACAAAGCATCTCTTTCCTGCAAATATACTCTCTTTCATGCTTCCTCCTCCATTGAAAAAATTATTTTTGTAGCTTTAGCCGTCGATTTTCCAGCCAAAAAATTCCCATGATGGTCTTTGCATCAATGATTTCCCCTGTCCTGATCTTGCTTTGTGCTTCTTCCAGCGTAAGTTCCATCGTAATAATATCCTCAGCATGATTCGCCAGCCCGCCAAACAAATTGTATTGGGCAAATTTACCGGACACCTCTGCGTAATAAAGGAATATCATCTCTGAAGTCCCCCCGGGTGAAGTGTAAAAATTGCAAATGTGCTCAAATGCGGAGACGGATAAACCGGCTTCTTCCAGTAACTCCCTCCGAGCTGACTCCTCGGGTTCTTCCCCGGGGTCTACCATTCCTGCTATGATCTCGGTCAGCCAGCCATGACCGTTTTTGTAAGTTGGATATCGGAACTGATTAATTAAGATGATCTTTTGCGTATCTAGGTTATAAATGAGAACGCCTACGGAATTGCCGCGTTCAAGACTGAAACGGCGTACGGGGCGGCTCATTTCCCCATTAAATAGTTCATATTGCACTTGAGCTTCTTCGACTTGAAAGAAATCATCAAAGACAAGTTTCTTGCTGTCTATCACCACTTTTTTCATAGTGCCTTCCTTTGGATGCTGCAATTCGATGACAACTTCTAGTATACTTTAATTCATTGACGCACTTGGTCTTTTCTAAAAAGAAACCGATATGATGATGCTTGTCAAAAGGATGGACAAATGGGTCTCCCGGTATATAAGCGAAAGTTCCATTCGTTTATTAGCACTATAAACACCAGCATGGAAGTGGTTGAGAAAATCGAGCGTTGGCTTGTGGATAGGGCTGGTATCTCCATTTTGCATACTATACATCCGTTTCATACCGGGGATTCAATTGACGATGCGCTTGAGAACGCATTGGAGCTATGCCAGTCAGCAATAGTTTTGGTAACAAAGTCTGGCATCGAGTCTGGGCAGGTGAGGCGGGAGTTTGAGCTTGGGTTAAGACAACAAGCACTGACCGAGAATTTATTTCGCATTATTCCAATCCGCCTTGAGCAATGTGTTTTGCCTGACTTTTTGCGCTCGATACCCTGCATCGATTTGACCGAAAATGGATTTGACCTGGCTACTGCGTCAAAGCTGCTGATTGGTTTATTCCCGAACGGGCTGGTGTCTGAAGAGAGACAAGGTCACGATATTTTTGTCAGTCACCCATGGTCTTATGAAGAGAATGGCATTGCATCTCAGGTTTTCAAAATAGCAAAACGCCTTGGCTTTCGGTTGATTAGCAATCCCTTTGAACAACGATCCCATCCTGTTTCACTCAAGAAGCTTGTCTCTGGGTGCGGCGGAGGGATGGCGATTATCCCAAAGGGAATAGGGGATAAAGTCGTAAATAAGATTTTTCTGGAAATAGAGATACAGGGTGAGGTCGGTCTTCCATTTATTATTGTCGCAGAAAGCTCTGTGAAAATCCCTGAAAAAATTGCGAATAACGCATTGAGCATTTTGCGTTTTGATGAGATTTCAGCAGGTCTTGAAAAACAAATCCATGCTGTTGCGTTGAAGTTACAGGAAGAGTGGATAACCCCGCCTGAATATCAATATATATTTTATGGCACTGATCTTAAGGATGAGCATAAAGCGAGAAACAGCCTTTTACAAAAAAGTATACAACATATATCAGCCATGCCATGCTTAATGGGGGAGGATATTCAACATGCTCAAGTCCAGAACGGGATTATCAGAATGATTGTTCATGCTCAGATGATGATCGCTGATATTTCAAGGGAAAATCTAAACACCTGCATTGAAGCTGGCGTTGCCATTGGTTCGGATGTTCCCTTGAATTTGCTTTCGGGAGATGACCGTCATAAACCGCCATTTATGTTTCGTGACCGCCAGGTATGGCATTATGCGGATGACCTAGATTTATTGGGTATCATTTACAAACTTGTTGTTCCATATCGCAGGTATATTCTCTAGTGAATATCACCATCCTTACTTACGGCTCTCGCGGCGATGTCCAGCCTTTTCTTCCATTATCGCTTGGCTTGATGAAGCGCGGACATCGCGTCGTTCTTGCGGCACCGCTTCGCTTCAAGAGTTTGATAGAACAGTACGGTATTACCTTTGCTCTGCTCGCGGGCGACCCCGAAGCATTGAGCCGCCGTCTAAATGATGCTGGATACAACTACTTGAAAATGATTCGCGGGTTGATGAATCACGCCGTCAATATTGGCGCAGATGTTATGCGTCAAACCGAAGAGGCGTGCAAGGATGCCAATCTCATCATCCACACCTTCGCGCATGCAGCTGGCGCACACACACTTGCACGCGAGAAAAACATCCCCGATATTCACATCCAAACTTTTCCCATGTTCGCACCTACTGGCGATTACCCCAATATTGCCATGCCGAATTTCGGTTTGGGCGCGCTCAACTATTTCTCGCATATCGTATCTTCGAAACTAAACTGGTTTACTTCAAGGATCGGATTTGAACAAGTTCGCCGCAAAGCAGGACTTCCCAAACGAAAATTATTCTGGCCGTTTGACGATAATCCGCCTCGCCATCGGACGCCAATCCTGTGTGCGTGGAGCCCGAGCATTCTCCCTGCTTCAAGCGACTGGTACCCGCGAGTGCATGTCACTGGATATTTTTTCTTTCCGCTTGATGTAGCTTACTCCCCGCCAAATGAGCTTGATTTGTTTTTGAAATCAGGTAAGCCCCCTGTATGTATTTCATTTGGTAGTATGGTTAACAAGGATGCCGAACAAATCAATACTGTTGTGTGTGAGTCGTTGAAGAAAACAAATAACCGTGGAATTATTCTTTCAGGCTGGGGAGGTGTAAAGAATCGATCTTCCAACGATTTGCTTTATCTTGAATCTATTCCGCATCATTGGTTATTGCCGCGCTGCAAGATGATCATCCATCATGGCGGAGCAGGGACAACAGCCGCCGGGTTGCGATCTGGTATTCCGAACATTGTCGTGCCGTTCACGGCAGACCAACCGTTTTGGGGGAACAGAGTCCATGAGGTGGGTGCAGGACCAAGACCCATTCTTGTTAGGAGCCTGTCGGTTGACAAGTTAGTGCAGGCAATAGCCGAGGCTGAATCGGATGCGGTTCTTAAGCGAGCCCACTTCATTGGTCAAAACATGAGAGGCGAAGATGGTGTTGAGAATGCTATCGCATTGATCGAGTCTTATGCTTCTGCATTCAAATACTATTAGATTCTGTGTTCTAAGATATAAACAAAAACCGGTGCGATTTTTTAAGGTTTAAATCCCCTTTTTCTATTGACAAGACTTCGGTAATGCATATAATTGTCATTCGCCAGTACAAAACAAAAGATTTCGTCTCCCTGACAAATCGTTGACAACTGAGTAACCGTCTTACATCAGAGACACAAAGCAAAAGTTTTGCAGCCTGATGAACCGATGCGAAAGAAAAGCATCGGTATTTTAGTCTGTGTAAAACCTTGACGACGGTTATGGTAGCGGGTAGAATACGGCTCGCTCAAATGGCAAGCACCTTAACAACTGAAAAGTGATAGGAAACAACATTTTTGTTGAACCAGTAAATTCCGTAAAGTAAACTACACTCGCAAGAGTGATTTTTTGCGGAGAGTTTGATCCTGGCTCAGGATGAACGCTGGCGGCGTGCCTAATACATGCAAGTCGAACGAGGTGCTTTTGTAGCAATACGAAAGTATCCTAGTGGCGAACGGGTGAGTAACGCGTTGGTGACCTACCCCAAAGTGTGGGATAACAGTTCGAAAGAACTGCTAATACCGCATGTGGTTATCGGGTTTAGAAACTGATAACTAAAGGAGCAATTCGCTTTGGGAGGGACCTGCGTCCCATCAGCTAGTTGGTGAGGTAACGGCTCACCAAGGCTACGACGGGTAGGGGACCTGAGAGGGTGACCCCCCACAATGGAACTGAAAC
>JACZJB010000070.1 GCA_014860805.1 Anaerolineales bacterium | reverse complement strand
GGCTTGAAGAACCCGTACATGAGCCAGAATCCGCCGGGGGCGAGGATTCGATTCAGTTGAGTCAAATAATCTGATTTGTTTTCTATGCCGTGAAAACAGCCGAGGTCGAGCGCGAGGTCAAATTGACCATGAACCTTTCTCATTTGCGTGGCGTCATCGACAAAAATATCGGCTCGAATATTCGCATGTTTTAATTTGCGTTTTGCAATTTGGATGGCGTGTGCGGCAAAATCGAACCCTGTCACCTGCCAGCCTGCATTTGACAGGGTGATGACGTTGGTGCCTGTGCCGCAGCCAATATCCACGGCGCGCCCGGCAGGGTGGCTGGCGATGAAATCATATAACTCCGGGGGACTGATGCCGCTGTCCCACGGAGCTTTTCCAAAATAAGCGAGGTTGAATTTTAGACGGCGTAGAAAATTCATTGGATCGAGTCGCGTACTTTTTGCGGGTCGAAGTCTCCGATGGTGCGCCAGACTTCATTACCTTGTGCATCGAAGAAAATAAAAGTTGGCGTGAAATTAAAGCCATACACGGGGGCAAGTTCCATGCCGGTTGTCTCTTGAATATTCAAGCGAATGATGTGAATTTGGCCGCCAAGTTCTGCTTCGAGCTCGTCAACGACGGGCTTAATCGCGGTGCAGCCAATTCAATAGGGTGATTGAAATTCGAGCAGGACGGGTGTGCCGGCGCCGATCATCGCTTGCACCTTTTTCGCATCATCCATCAGCGGGGTTTGACGCGGATGCAGGATGCTCCAGGCGGCGATTAATCCTAAAACGATAACGCCGAAGGCCAGATAGTCATTCCATTTGGGTTTGTTTGTGAGCAGGATGAAGCCTGCAACGAGTGTAAACCCCAGGGCGATGGTAATAAAGGAATATTGGTTGGTTATCAGATTCACAATGCTCTCGAGAGTATCTTAAATGTCATGTTTTATGGGTGACGCATCACACTTTGACAATTCAATTGAGTTCTTTTACAATCGTGCAACGCTTTACATCCTACATCTTATAGGAAGGGCTTTTTCGATGAAAGAGTATACCACCGAGTTTCTTCGCAACGTTGCGCTTGTATCGCACGGAGGTGCGGGCAAGACGATGTTGGCGGAGGCATTTCTTCATGCAACGGGGGCAACCACCCGCCTTGGCAAAGTAGAGGACGGGACGACGGTTTCCGACTATGATGACGAGGAAAACCGTCGAAAAATATCCATTTATTCAAGTGTAATTCCCATAGAGCACCGCGATCACAAAATAAACGTTATTGACGCGCCAGGCTACACTGATTTTGTAGGCGAGATGATCTCTGCCTTGAGTGTTGCTGATGGCGCGGTTATTTTAGTGGATGCGGTTTCAGGGATCGAGGTCGGCACGGAGCTTGCCTGGCGTTATGCTGATGAATTCAAGCTGCCTCGATTTTTTGTGATCAACAAGATGGACCGCGATAATGCAGATTTTGAAAAAGCCTATGAGGCGATAGAAGAATTTGTGCGTGCTCGCGGCAAACGCGCCATTAAAGTCCACCTGCCGATCGGTGAGAAACAGAATTTCAAAGGTGTCGTGGATATTATCGGCATGAAAGCCTATATGGGAGACGGCAAGACAACCGCTGAAATCCCTTCTGAGTTAAAAGAAGCGGCGGATAAGGCTCACTTTGTGCTTGTGGAAGCGGCCGCCGAGGGCGAAGACGAGTTGATGGAGAAATATCTTGAGAACGGTTCCCTCACCGACGCCGAGATGGTGCGTGGATTGGAAGATGTTGTCTACGCTGGTGAATTTGTCCCAGTGTTCTGTGCGGCTGGTGGACATGAAGTGGGCGCAATTGCCCTGCTCAACGACATCATTGACCTGCTTCCCTCTCCATTGCAGGCTCCCAAGCGTGTGGCGCAGGGAAAAAGCGGAGATGAGGAATTAAAGCCTTCAGATACCGAACCGCTGGCTGCCTACGTGTGGAAAACCACGGCTGATCCCTTTGTCGGTAAAATGACCTATTTCCGCGTGTTCTCCGGCACGGTGCAGGGAGATGCGCATGTGTGGAATCAAACCAAGAGCGCAGATGAGCGTATGTCTGGGCTGCATTTCCAACGGGGTAAGGAAGCAATTCCAGCCAAGTTAATCCATGCCGGTGATATTGCAGCGGTATCCAAATTGAATGCAACCGCTACCGGAGATACATTCTGCGACAAAAACCATCCGCTAACCATTACGCCTCCAAATTTCCCTGCTGCTTTGTATCGAGTGGCTATCACACCAAAAAGCCAGGCGGATGCCGCTAAAATCACCCCAACTCTGACCCGTCTGTGTGAAGAGGATGTAACTCTCTCGTGGGAGAATGACCCCATCACGCACGAGACGGTCTTGAAGGGCATGGGCGATCAACATATTGATGTGGCGCTGCATCGTGCTCAAGCCAAGTTCCAGGTTGGGCTTGCGACACATGAGCCGCGCGTTCCATACCGGGAAGGTATTACGCGCAAAGCCAGCGCGCAATATCGTCACAAGAAACAAAGCGGCGGCTCGGGTCAATTTGGCGAAGTACACCTTCGTATCGAGCCCCTGCCCACGGCAGATTTTGAATTCACTGACGAACTTGTTGGCATGAACCTGTCAAAATCCTACCTGCCTCCCATCGAAAAAGGCATCAAAGCGACCATGGAGCGCGGGGCCTTTGCCGGGTACCCGATGAGCAATGTAAAAGTTATCGTATATGACGGCAAGGAACATGAAGTGGATTCCAAGCCTGTGGCTTTTGAAATTGCGGGACGCGAAGCCTTCAAACTCGCTGTGCAGGAAGCAGGACCTGTTTTGTTCGAGCCCATCATGAACGTCCGCATCATCATTCCTGATGCAAACATGGGCGATGTGATGAGCGATATCAGCTCCCGCCGTGGGCGTGTACAAGGCACAGACTCAGAGCATGGTAATACGGTCATTGTTGCGCATATTCCACTGGCTGAATTGCTTCGCTATACTACGCAGCTCCGCTCCATCACTGGCGGACGCGGCTATTTCACGATGGAATTCGATCATTATGATACGGTCCCATCTCACATTACGGGCCCGATCATAGAGGCCCACAAAAAGGAAATGGAAGCCAAGAAGGAAGAATGATCATGTCATTGCGAGTGGATGTTTTCCACTTGTGTCGTGAATAAATTCCTGGAGTCTGAATGCCCCGAAGTTTTGCTTCGGGGCATTTTTGTTTGTTTTTATACAGAGTCTCCGTGATAAAATCCAACCCATGAATCGAACCATTCCACTTATTTTATTGCTCGTTGGCATTTCATTAGCTTGTGCATTAACTCCGCCTACTGCTGCACCCCAATCTGTGCCTTCAGGCAGCGTATTGTTTCAAGATGATTTTTCAAAGAACACTTCAGGCTGGGATCGGATGCGAACTGACGGCGGTGTCATGGATTATGATGCCGGCGGATATCGCATCCTCGTTAATTCACTGCAAACCAATTTCTGGACTACTCCCCACAAGAGTTTTAACGATGTACGCATCGAGGTGGATCACGGCAAACTGGCTGGCCCTGATGAAAACCGTATCGGTTTGGTTTGCAGGTTCAACGGCAGTGATTATTATTTCTTTATCATCTCCAGCGATGGTTTTTATGGCATGGGCATTTTTTCAGGCGGAAAAGCTATGCTGCTCGGGCAGTCTGAAATGCTGTCTTCTGAAAGTATCAACAAAGGGCTTGCCATCAATCACCTGCGCGCAGACTGCGTGGGCAACACGCTCACATTTTATATAAATGGTTTCCAGGTGGCGCAGGCACAGGATGCCACGCTTGGTTCAGGTGATGTCGGTATGCTGGCGGGTACATTCTCCACGCCCGGTGTGGATATCATCTTCGATAATTTTGTTGTGTTGCAGCCATAAGACCAGTTCATTGTAAAATTATTGACCTCACACTGACATGAAATTCCCCAGATGAAAATCTTTCTCGATACCATTGGCTGCCGGCTGAATCAAGCAGAAATAGAAAATATGGCGCGGCAATTCCGCGCGGCAGGACATGAGATTGTTCCCACTGCTGAAATTGCGGATATGGCTGTGGTCAACACTTGCGCGGTCACTACACAGGCGGCTTCTGATTCGCGCAGCAAGATCCGTACTATTGCGCGTGCAGGCGTGGATGAAATCATTGCCACAGGCTGCTGGACAACCCTTCAACCCAAAGAAGCCGCCGCGCTTCCAAATGTTCTGCGTGTGATTACCAATGAGCAAAAAGATCATTTGGTCGCAAACACATTAAACCTTGAACCTTCCACTTTCGATCTCGAACCGATTGATCGTACCCCGATCCCTGGCTTGCATCGCCGTACGCGTGCGTTCATCAAAGTACAGGACGGCTGCGATAACAAATGCACATTTTGCATCACCACCGTTGCGCGCGGCGCGGGACGTTCCCGTCCGCTGGTGGATGTTATTTCAGATATCAACTCTGCGCTTGCCGGCAATTCAAAGGAAATAGTTTTAACTGGCGTGCATCTCGGCTCGTGGGGACAAGAGATGGGATATCATCTTCGTGACCTGGTCAACGCCATCCTGCGCGAAACGGATGTCAATCGATTAAGGCTTTCCTCTCTAGAGCCGTGGGATTTGGATGCCGATTTCTTCTCGCTTTGGAATGACAAACGCCTCATGCCGCACCTGCACCTGCCTCTGCAATCTGGCAGTGAATCCACTCTGCGGCGGATGGCACGCAAAACCACGCCTGCGTCCTTCCGCGAGTTGGTTAATGCCGCAAGGGACGTGATGCCCGATGCTGCCATCACTACCGATATCATTGCTGGCTTTCCCGGCGAAACCGATGATGAGTTTGCAGAGACGCTTGAGTTCGTCAACGAGATGCGGTTCACAGGCGGACATGTCTTTTCGTATTCGCCGCGTCCCGGTACTGGGGCGGCAAAGATGAAGGGGCAGGTCAAGCCCGAGTTAAGAAAGAGGCGCAATCACATCTTGCAGGAAGCGATCGAAGAGTCCGCAAAAGTCTACCGCGAAAAATTCATCGGACAGAAAATGCCCGTGCTGTGGGAATCCACGACGGAGTACGGCGAATATGGCTGGCGCATGGAAGGCTGGACGGGAAATTATCTGCGTGTGTCTGCGAACGCGCCCTCGCCGCGCTGGAATGAGGTGGACGAGGTGGAACTGCAGGAAGTGCGCGGCGGTTTGGTGAAGGGCGCAATTTTGTAACGAATGTCACTACTTGAAACTGGCGGGGAATTGTATAATTTGTAAGACAAATTCACACAACAAGGAGCAAACTCATGACGGCTCAATTAATTGACGGAACTGCCATTGCGCAAAAAGTACGTGACGGCGTGAAGGAAAAAGTTGCCAAACGAATCGCGGAGGGTAAGTCTCAGCCGGGGCTGGCGACCGTTTTGGTGGGCGAGAGAATCGACTCTGCGACGTACGTCAGCATGAAACAAAAGGCTTGCGCCGAATTGGGAATGACATCTTTTCATCATCCCGTTCCCGCGGATATTACCCAGGAAGACCTAGAAAAACTCATCAAGCAATTGAATGCTGACCCCAAAGTGCATGGCATTCTTGTGCAATTGCCTCTGCCTGCTCATTTGGATGAAGAACGCATTTTGCAGCTCATCAGCATCGAAAAGGATGTGGATGGTTTCTCGCCGATCAACCTTGGGCGTTTGGCTCAAAAGGGGCGCGAGCCGTTGTTCGTTCCATGCACTCCTTATGGATGTATTTACCTGCTCAAAGAAGCTGGTGTGAAAATTGCTGGCGCGAACGCAGTGGTGCTGGGTCGTTCAAACATTGTGGGTATGCCCGCTGCTTTGCTGCTCATCAAGGAAAACGCCACAGTAACGGTTGTCCACTCGAAGACGAAGGACATTCCCGCGGTCATGCGCGATGCGGATATCATCATTGCGGCGATTGGCCGTGCTGAAATGGTACGCGGGGATTGGATCAAGCCCGGCGCAGCGGTCATTGACGTGGGCATTAATGGCATCCCCATGCTCAACCCGGATGGAAGCCCTGTCATCAGCCAGAAGACCGGCAAGCCGCGCCAAAAGTTGGTGGGCGATGTCAACTTTGAAGAAGCGAAAGAAGTTGCTGGGTTCATTACCCCGGTTCCGGGTGGTGTTGGTCCTATGACCATCGCAATGTTGATGGCAAATACATTGCGCGCAGCGGAAATTCAGGAACCGTAAAAGTAATAAAGTAAGAAGTGGAATGTGAAGTCCCGTCTTTTGGCGGGACTTTTACTATTTAGACCTTGACATATTATCAATTTAGTACTATTATTGAATTATTAGTAGTAAGAGTCTAATAATACCGAAAGGAGCAAGGATGGCTGAAATTACCGCACAAACCAAAAAATTTCAAAAGGAACTGAACTCCGGCACGTCGTCGCTGGTGTTGTTAAGTGTCGTAAACCGCAGCAAGGAGCCGATGTATGGCTATCAAATTGCCAAATTGCTGGAGGAAAGCGGACCTGATTTTCCGATGATGAAGCAGGGGACTCTCTACCCCGTGTTACGTTCGCTGGAAGAGAATGGCTTATTGGAAAGCACCGTGGAACCGTCGGTATCAGGCCCACCGCGCAGGTATTACAAAATTACAAACGATGGAAATGTAGCTTTGGAAGAATGGCTTGAAATCTGGAAGCAAACCAAGAAGTTCGTGGATGCGATTTTGAAAGGATGAATTCATGTTTAATACAGTGGAAGAATATCTCGATGCTTTGAAAAATGAAATGAAGGATGCTGACCCCGCGCTGGTACAGGATGCGCAAGCCGATGCGCGTGAGCATTTATCCACGGCCTTGACTGTTGCACGGGAAGCTGCTCCAGAGGTGAGTGAGGCCGATGCGCTTCGAAAAATTATCGAAGAGTATGGCGTGCCGGAAGAAACTGCATCCGCTTACAGGGAGGTGGAGAGGCGAACATCGCCCATTTTGAAACAACCTGCCAAGTCAGGCTCGGCACTGGGACGTTTCTTCGGCGTATACACCGATCCGCGTGCATGGGGCGCTTTGCTGTACATGTTGATTGCTTTTGTTACAGGTGTTTTCTACTTTAGCTGGGCAGTCACTGGGGTGTCTGTGTCTGTATCTATGCTGATCTTTATTTTTGGTTTTCCAATTGCGCTCTTGTTTTTACTTTCTGTTCGTGGTCTGGCGCTTCTCGAAGGCCGCCTCGTGGAAGCTTTGCTGGGCGTCCGCATGCCGCGCCGGCCTTTGTTCTCCCATCAGGATATGAAGTGGCTCGACAGGTTGAAGGCTTTGCTGAGCGATAAAGCTACATGGTTGATGCTTGTTTATATGCTCTTGCAATTTGTGTTGGGGATCGTGTATTTTGTGTTGATCGTCACCGTGCTTAGTTTCTCGCTTTCCTTCATTGCTGTCCCTGTCTTGCAGGAATGGCTGGGGCAAGGGGCAATATTCAACAATGGCATACGGTACATCTTCCCAACGTGGTCGTATCCGCTTTTTGTACTCGGCGGTATCCTCTTGTGGACAACCTTCATGAATATCGCGCGTAGTATCGGCCAATTGCACGGAAAAATGGCTAAATGGCTGCTGGTTTCAGAGTAAACAAAAAGACGGTTCAGTTTTTGCTGAACCGTCTTTTTGTAATTTCGTTTGCAGGTTAAGGCCTGACCAATAATCCCAGGTGGTTTGCCACCGCTCTTTCCCTGCCGGGTTTTGCCATGTCTATCGGGGAATTCACCACGCGGGCTCTGCCATCGAATCCTTTGATGACCATGGTGGATGATCCTCCGCCGTCCATGTTCACGCCAGTGTACACACCGTAGGAGATGAGCAATTCCGCCAACTCAGGGAAAGTGACGCCTTCGCTGTAGCCAGCCTGCCGGCCATCCACAACCATTAACGTAAGCCAGCGGGCGTTTTTGCTTATCCCAACCGCGGTGCGTGGATTGGGGGCATTGGCGGCCAGATTCTTTACCACCAAGCCTTTGTCCACCACTACGCGGTCGCCGGAAACGGCGTTGAAAATGGCTCCATCTACTTTGTTGATATTTACTTGATTACGCGCTCCAATGTAGATGGTCGGCTGGGCCGTCTTTTGCGGTGAATATACTTTTCCGCGGGATGCGGCGTAGTCAGTCACTTGGACGGGGATGCCGCCATTCGGACAATAGGTGTTCGGGTTAACCGTATCGTCCACATAACTGTAATAGCCGCCGTTGATGGCAACTTGCAGTTTGAATTCTTCCAGGAACTTGGAGGTGACACGCGAACAAAGAACGTTGCTTGTGTTCGGTGAAGGCGTTACAAGGAATTCCAGTTTGGCGGTTTGCAGGTCAATGGCCATAATGTGCACCACATTGGCGCGCGGAGTTGTTAAATCCTTGCGCATGTAAGTGACGCCGGGGAAGAGACTCTGGCGGATCGACGTAGGTCTTCCCTGCCCTAATGCAACGAGATAGCTTTTTGAACACCAACCAATCACACCATCCAGCCGTTGGATCTGTACCCAGCTTGGGTTGCTTGAATCGTCCAATGCAGGGATGGTATCGTTCTTCAGAACAGTACCCAAAATTTTTGTAGTTGTCCCGGGAGCTTCGCGAATATTGAGGGCTGTGGTATTGACGCGATACCAGTTTTTATCACTGTGGTCTGGAACTGGAGTTGTTGCCGGCGGTTCTTCCTGTACTGGAGAATGCACGCTGATCAAGTATTCGCTTGCTGCCCATCCAGTTAAAAGGCCGGACGTATTGCGAATATTCAGCCATGCGCCATCAGGGGTGGCGCCAATCCTTTCAACAAGCTCGCCCAAATAGACCAGCCCTAGTGAGTCAAATGCCAATCCGGGACCTTCGCGGACTTTGAGGGATGCGGCAGTGACGCGATACCAATTTGTGTCTTCTTCGTCAGGTGGTGGATCAGGTATGGGATCCGGTGTGGGGGCGTCCGTCTTCGCAAGAAAGTCGCTGGAACTCCAGCCAGTGATGCTTCCATCCGCTTTGCGGATCTTGAGCCAACTGCGATCTGCATTTGCCCCGATTTCCTGAACGACTTCATTGAAGAAGATGCTGCCGATCTGTTCAAATGTTATCCCCGGGCCGCTGCGTACCCGCAAAGAACCTGTGGTGACGCGGTGCCAGTCAGCAGTTGGAGTGGGGTCCGGTGTTGGATCAGGGTCAGGTGTGGGATCAGGTGTCGGGTCTGGGGCTGGCCCGCTTACTCTTTGGAGGTAGGCAGCAAAACTCCAGCCTGTTAAGCTGTCGTCCAATTTTCGGATATTTAACCAAGTGCGATCCGAATTTGCGCCGATCTCTTCAACGATCTCGTTAAGCAGGATGCTGCCAATTTGTGTTGCGATGAGGCTTGCATTTTCGCGTACCTTCAAGGATGGCACAGTGACGCGAAATCTTTTGCTGGTTGGCACAGGATCGGGGTCCGGGATCGGACTGTCGCTTAGATTGAACCTTTGCTTTAATGCTGCAGCATCGCCGTTGAAATAGTTCAGGTCAATATTGCCGCTTTCCACGCCGTACAAAGCGCCATCGCCGTTGTCGGTAAACTGCCATAAAGTCCATTCGTCTGCGGCCCAGGGCTTGGGGACGAGAGGCTTTGTTGTTCCATAGTTTGCGATCCATAGCGGGTATTGTTTGAAGTAATTCACACTGGCAGTCGGCACGCCCGCCATGTTTTCGAGCCAGTAATAATAAGCAGTATAGACCCCTATCTCTTTGTTTGGCGTTAATGCTTTCAGGCGTTCTATAAAGGTGTACCAATGTTTCCACCCCTTGAAACCGCCTCCATAATTATCTTCAAAATCACACCACAACGGCAATTCGCCGAAATCACCGTCAAATTGCGATACCCATAACTCCGCTTGCTTTTTTGGGTCTGCGCGGCTGTCGTAGAACCAGTAGGAACCGCGCGGCATGCCTGCCATTTTTGATTCGCGCCAATTTGCTTTGAAATCTCGATCTCCCCACAAGTTTTGACCCGCACGGATGATGACATACCCTGCGCCAGCCTTGCGCATTTTGATGAAATCTATGCCTTGCGGGGTTTGGGGGTCATCCTGGTAAAAACTAACATCGGGTCCGATAACGTTTGCCATAATATTCTCCTTATTACCTCGCGCTTTTCCATTGATTCTGCGGGGTTGTTAGTTGGTCTGTAAAATTATACAAGATTTACAGGGCGTTTTCAAAATGGGTGATGATCGGTTCAGATCCTGGTTTGCCTTCAACTGCAATTACATCGATTTGCCAATGTTCAATCTCATGTTCGGCAGCGTAATGTTGCGCGGCATTTTGCATATGTTCGCGCTTGCGAGCGGTGACGTTATGTTCGGGGAAGAAATTTTTGCTGGATGTAAGAGTCTTCACTTCAATGAAGACCGTGACATCGCCCTGTTGTGCGATAATGTCAATTTCACCATATGGGGTGCGGATGTTTCTGGCGATGATTTTAAGTCCGCGCTTCTCTATGTACCTGCTGGCTGATTCTTCACCCCAGGCACCCACTCGCTGGTTATGACTGGTCATGAATTGAATTGTTCTACGAATCCGCGCAGGCGGGTGCGCCAGCTGCTTTTGCGCGGTCTTGAGTCTGCGACTAGCTTTTCATAATGTTTGAGCATGATTTCAGTAGTATGTTCGATGGCGTAGACAGAGGATGCCTTTCGCGCTGAGTCGCTCATTTGCATGCGCAGGTTCAGGTCGAGGCAGAGGCGGGTGAGTTTGGCTGTAAATGCAGGCTGGTCATGGGTCGCAAGGAAGCCCGTTACTCCATCCTGCACTGTATCTCCAACCCCCACAGACTCGATCCCCATAATGGGAAGTCCCGCTCCCATGCCTTCGATAACGGAAAGCGGATGGACTTCGGTAACGGATGTGGTGACGAAAATATCGCACATTGCAAGATAGGCAGGCAGTTTGTCGTACGTGATGCGACCTGTGAACCGAACACGACGCTTGATCTGTAATTCGTTCACAAGCGAGCGTATCTCTTCATCATATTGCTGTACGCCGCTGCCGATTAGCAGAAGATATACATTTGGTATTGCCTGGGAAATTCCCTTGAAAGACTCCAACAAAAAGGGAAGGTTTTTTTCAAGCGCAATGCGGCCTGCGTAAACAAGCAGAATGTCATCATCCTTGTAGCCAAACTCTGCGCGTGAAAGCGGTTCGGCGGAATGAAATTTTTTCAGATCCACACCATTTGGCACAACTTCAATGGGACTATCGACATTCAATTGGCGCAGGATTTTTTCCATACCAGCCGAGGGAGTAATGACAAGATCCATCGCTTTGCAGAAACTGGGCATGTACGCCTGCAAGAGACCGTGGCTTACTTCATCAGGCATCATTGGCAGGTAGGCTTGCGCATACAGATCGTAGCGGGTGTGATTCGTGTAGATGACGGGAATTTGCAACGGCCGGCAATATCGTAGGGCAAGGCGTCCGCTTAAAAATGGATGATGCACATGCACAACATCCATGGTTTGCAATAATTTTTTCGCGGCGCGTGAATAGCGCATGGATAGATAAAATCCAGAATCTGCCAGCGGTACGCCCTTGCTGCGTACAACGCGCGGTTCGCCATCTTTTATATCAGTATCGCCAAAGGTAAAAACGAAGACATCGTGCCCGGACAGTTCGAGATAACGCTTGTTTATCTCGACATAATTGGTAATTCCGCTGATATACGGTTTGTAGCTGTCAACCATCATCCCTATTCGCATATCAATATGCTAAGACAAGCGTGGATGAATGTCAAGTGGGGGATTGGTCATGGTAGAATGAAAAAATCTTAACGGAGAAATATGTCTGCGAAATTGATTTTACGTGACAAGGAATACGAGGTGAAGCCAGGCATGACCCTGCTGGACGCCTTGAAGAAAAACAATATCGTGCCCGAGTCTGTGATCGCGACGCGCAATGGGGAAATGATCACAGATGATGAGGTGCTGAGAAATGGGGATGTGGTCAAGCTGATTGCGGTGATTTCAGGCGGCTCGAAATGAAATGTCGTAAATGCGAAAACAAGGCTTCCGTTCACATGCGCCAGCACAAACTGGCCTTGTGCAAGGAGCATTACCTTGAATGGATTCCCGAGCAGACGGAACGCTTTATAGAAAAATACAAGATGTTCACGCGCGAGGAAAAAATCCTTGTGGCGGTTTCAGGCGGCAAGGATTCCCTTTCGCTGTGGGATATTCTCATACGTCTTGGTTATCAGGCGGATGGATTGTACCTTGGCCTTGGCATTGACGGCGGCATTGATTATTCGCATGAATCGCAGCGCCTGACTGAAAAGTTTGCAAACGAACGCAACCTCAAATTACATGTCGTGGATATCGAAAAGGAATATGGACAATCCATTCCCATGCTGGCGGAATCCAGTCACCGCGGATATGGCAAACCATGCGCCGTGTGCGGACTTGCCAAACGCCATGAAATGAACCGCATCGCCCGGGACCTTGGGTATGATGTGCTCGCGACAGGGCACAATCTGGACGATGAAGCTGCTGTCCTTTTTGGCAACACCTTGAGTTGGGCTAGTGAATACCTCCTGCGTCAGGGACCTGTGCTCCCGGAAACCAGCGGACTGGCGCGCAAGGTCAAGCCATTGTGCCGATTCTACGAACGCGAGATGACCGCCTATGCTTTGTTGAGCGGCATTGAATACATTTATGAAGAATGCCCGTTTGCGGAGGGGTCGCAGTCCATTTTTTATAAGGAAACTCTTAATCAACTGGAGACGACTCGTCCGGGCGCAAAGCTGACTTTTTACTTAAGATTTTTGGAAGCAAGGAAAAGCGGGGAATTGTTTATCGAGAAGAACGTTCAACAAGGTGTATTGCATGCCTGTCCAAAGTGCGGGCAGCCCACTTCCACGCCTGATTTTTGCTCATTTTGCAGAATGATCGAAAGAGCAAACGTGGAAATGGAATAAAGTCTATCTCAAAAGTGTTGTGACCAAGCCTATTAAGAAGAGCCCAATCGCAGTGTAGCCTGCGATCTGCTCGGCTGTGAATACCGAAAAATGCGGAGTGTCAAAACTGGAGCGGTCTATGCCCGGTTTGGTAGGTGTTTCTGTTTTTCCGAGAAGCGCATCGCGGAAGTCAAGCACGTTGGTGGGACGGTTGTCCGGGTGCAGGGACATTGCCCATAGGATGGCTTTTTCCACGGTATTGCTAAGGTGAGGATTAAGCTCTCGGGGCGGTATCAGGCTGCGGGTGTCCAGGAAGCGTTTGCGTGCTTCAGTGGGCGGCTCGTTTGTCAATAGGTGATAGAGGGTCGCGCCGAAGGAAAAAATATCTGCGCGCGGGTCGGTATGAGTGTCGTCCCCGCCATATTGTTCGAGCGGGGTGTAGTGCGCCGTGCCCTGCCCCTGAATGATGGTGATGGTCACTTCATCGGGAGCCATAATCTTGACCAGGCCAAAATCCACGAGTTTAATCAAGCCGCTGGGTGTGATCTTAAGATTACTCGGTTTGATATCACGGTGGATGATGGGCGGAGTTTGCTGATGAAGATAATTCAGCGCATCTGCAATTTGCGTTGCCCAGCGCAACACTTCCTTTTCTGAAAGGAAGGTATTGTTGCGGCGCGCCTCCTGCATTCGCTCGCGCAGATCCTTGCCTGGAACAAAATCCATGACGAGGTAATCGCGCGGACCTTCGGAAAAGAAATCAGATACCTTTGGCAGGTTGGGATGATCGAGACGCGCAAGCACAGAAGCCTCGCGAAAGAATTGTTCGCGAGCCTGCTTGAATACTTCGGTTGGGAGAGTCTGGTTGTGCTCTACTTCTTTAAGTGCACACAGCCTGCCCTGCAGACGTATATCTTCTGCAAGATAAATACTGCCTGTGCCGCCCTGTCCGATCTGTTCACGGATCTTATAGCGGTCACGCAGAATCTCCCCATTCTTCAATGATTGGGGCAAACCTTCTCCTTTGTTGTGGATTTTATGTGCCAGTGATGTTTTCGGCGTTGTATCACTGTCCCTGTTGTGCATGCCGCATCATACCAGGGTAAGATATGCGGCGAACGGCGCGGGAATTAAAATTACACTATAATCATGCACAGAATCCACTTTTCTGCTATATTATAAACGTCTTTATTGATGTCTGGTATTTTACTTGCAAGTCAATTTATCGGGATATGGCCTGGATCAGGGATTAAGATAAAAAAGTTTTTTGAGGAAATTATGGAACACGAAGATGATTATCCAATTCTTGTCGCTCAGGATGGTCCGTTAAAGGGACAGCGTTGGGCGCTGAGCCGTACCTTGATGGTTGGGCGCGACCCCACATGTGACATTAGTGTGCAGGATAGACAAGTCTCGCGTTTTCATGCGCGGGTGACGCCTACGCCAGAGGGAGTCACCATAGAAGACCTGGGAAGCAAAAATGGCACCAATCATAATGGAACCGAGATCACCGCTCCTGTGATGCTGCAGGATGGCGACCTGTTGGGCATTGCGCTAGCCCAGCAATTTGTTTTCCTCACGTCTGATGCAACCATGCCTTTGGCGGAAAGCGGCGCCCGTCAGGGACGGTTGATGATGGATCAGAAATCGCGGCAGGTGTGGGTGCATCAGCAGCAGGTTGTGCCGCCGTTGTCCGCACAGCAATTTAAATTGTTATGGATGTTGTACGAAAAACAAGGACAGGTCATCAGCCGCAGCGACCTTGTTGCCGTGGTTTGGGGCGAAGATCAAATGGCAGGTGTGTCCGATCAGGCTCTCGACGCCTTGATCCGCCGCCTGCGTGACAGGCTTGCGGTTCTCGACCCAAGCCATCAATATATTGACACCGTACGCGGACATGGTTTGCGTTTGGATAATCCCCCGAACGGCGAGTGATGTGACATGGATGCCCAGTCTGAAAAACTTTTAGCACACATTATCCGTACGTCACGCATCGCATCTCTCTCGACGCTACGAGACGAAGCCCCCCAGTCATCCATGGTGGCTTTTGCCGCAGCGGGTGATTTCTCAGCCTTCTATATTCATGTCAGCCGCCTGGCTCAGCACACAGTGGATATGCAAAAGAACAAGCATGTAAGTTTGCTTATCGTTGAAACTGACGACGGCAGAGCCGATCCGCAGACCCTTGCGCGCGTATCCATTCGCGGCAGCGCGGAACAGATTCAAAACGGCGAGCCTGGTTACACTCCCATCAAAGAATTGTATCTTGCGCGCTTTCCCGAAGCGGAACAATTATTCAGGCTGGCCGATTTCAGTTTTTGGCGCATCAACCCAAAGGGCGGGAGATACGTGGCTGGTTTTGCGAAGGCATTCAACATCACGCCAGATACGCTCAAAAAAGTATCCGTGCGGTAACCCCAAACCATTTCAAACGAGCTGATTATGACCACCTTAAAACTACTTGCTGTATTCGCGCATCCTGATGACGAATCAATGGGCATGGGCGGGACTCTGGCAAAGTATTCTGCCGAGGGAGTGGATACACACCTCATCTGCGCTTCACGCGGAGAAAGAGGCTGGTTCGGTTCCGAAAAACAGAATCCAGGCTTGGAGCGACTCGGCCAGCTCCGCACGGAAGAATTGAAGAATGCCGTCCGCGAACTTGGCATGAAAGGATTGTATTTTCTCGATTACATCGATGGGGATGTGGACAAGGCAAACCATGCCGAAGTCATTGGAAAGATCGTTACCCACATCCGTAAAATACAGCCGCAAGTAATTGTTACCTTTCCTCCCGATGGAAACTACGGCCATCCCGATCACATCGCCATAGGACAATTCACCTCTGCTGCCATCGTCTGTGCCGCGGATTCGTCTTACAAAGACCCGCAAAACCTCCCTGCACACCGCGTTTCAAAACTCTATTACATGGTGGATGGCGAGAACTTCATTAACCTTATTACCCCATTCATGGGAGATATGACTTTTCCCGTGGATGATCAACTTCGCGGCGAATTCCCGTGGAAGGAATGGATGATCACGACCCGCATCGATATTGCTGAACATTGCGGCGTTGCCTGGCGTGCCATTCAATGCCATCAAAGCCAATTGCCTACGCTTGGCGCTTTGGCAGAGATACCCGAAGAATCCGCCGCTTCTGTCCTTGCCATGCAAGGGACCTTCTATCGAGTATTCAGCTTGGTAAATGGGGGCAGAAAGATGGAAACAGATTTCTTTGAAGGATTGAGATGAAAAGAGACAGTCACTTTTAGGTGACTGTCTCTTTTTTGTCGTGTGCATTTCACGCTTTTGCTCGACCTGACCAGAACTCTAACCGGTTGCCTTCGGGGTCATGGATGTAGGTGGCTTTGGATCCCCAAACTTCCTTGATGGGCGTTGGGTTAAAACCAGCTTCTACGAATTCAGCACGTATTTCGTCCACATCTGCAACTTGCAGGCTGATGGTGACACCTTTGCCCTCTCCACTTTTGACAGTTGTGCGGGCTTCATTAGCCACGCTCAGCCGCGCAGATTCGTTGAGCTTGAATTCCACGAACCAGTCAGTGGATGAGATGATTAGTAGCTTTAATCCGTCTCTGTAAAACGCAACGGTTTCATTCCATTTTTTGCAATATAAAATTGTATTGGCTGCCTTGAGTTTCATGTCACTTCCCATATCAATAAATTCATGCGCCTATTGGCTTTACCCGCCTCCAGTTTCCAATGACGAAGGCTGCAAATGCAAAGGCTTCAAGCACTCTTCCAATGAATGAAAGCGGTTGAACATTGAACAGGCTTTGTAGAACGATGCAAATGATACCAACATTTAACAGAATGAATGTTCCCCAGGTCCAGTTTTCATTGCCTCGCGGTGTGTTGTTTGAAAAGCGCGGCAGGATCCAGAAGGCGATGCCAATTGCCAGTTGTACCATCCAGCCGATGAACGTAAACTCGATATGAATGGGGAGGAATGACCAGATCATCGGCGAGAGCGTGATGCCTTTGTTGACCAGCAGAAATCCGCCAAAGGTAAAACCTAGAATGAGGTAGACCAACGAAGCGCGGACAAAATACACACTTAGACGCGGCATCTATTTCTCCTTTACGCGCGTCCAGGTGTTGATGACGAAGGCGATGCCTGCCAGCCATTGCAGAATTGCGGAAAGGACAAGCATCCAGCCGCTGAGTTGGGTGGGGGATATGCTGTTGAGCGGCTCGAAGATAATTCGCAGAGTTAAACCTGTGTTGAGAAATATAAAGGCGAGCCAGCCAAGCCATTCATATCCGCGCGGGTGGGCGGAGGTGTGTTCTTACGGGACGCTTTGTT
>JACZJB010000069.1 GCA_014860805.1 Anaerolineales bacterium | reverse complement strand
TTTTGCAAGAGGTCTAATAAAAGAACCGATGAAATGTCGGTTCTTTTATTATTTTTTTGCCTACTTGTTGAGAATATATTTTTTTACAAAATATACAACAGCCATTGTCAGGACGATAGGACCCAGATAGAACGCGAACCCCAGAAAGAAGGCGGTTGCGTAGGCGATTAATTCCGTCTCGCCGGGCAGCGAGCGGGCGGCGGCGCTAAAGATCATAAAACGTAAGCCGACGTTGATAAAATCATCTGAATTAAAGTAGAAAATTCCAACGATCACCCCAATAACAACCGATACCCAGATCAAGAAGCTGGGGATTGTGAACTCAGGGTTGATCGCCAGGGCGTTGACAAGACCTGTGGCAACACCGCCAATAATGAAGAGCCACTTGAACATGAAATTCCAATTGGATGCGGCGATTACATCCGGGGTTTCTTCGGCCTGAACTTTCTTTTTCTGTGTCATGATTTTTCCTCTACTTGAAGTTTGATTTCGTGCCCCCAATTAAACCACAGAGTTCCTTCAAAATGCCCTGTAAAGAAAGCAGTTTTGCCTGCGGTATAATTTTCTCCGCTTATGAAAATACTTACTGTATTAACGTATTATCGTCCGCATACCAGCGGACTCACCATCTATGCCGAGCGCCTTGCGCGTGCCTTTGTCAAACGCGGACATCAAGTAACAGTGATGACGAATCAGTATGATCCATCCCTTCCGCGTGAAGAGACGATGGATGGAGTTAAAGTCGTTCGTGTGCCGGTCATGGCGCGGGTCAGCAAGGGCGTGCTCGCTCCGACGTTTGGCTTTGTCGCCACCAAACTCGTCTGGCAGCATGACGTCGTTCAACTTCATCTTCCGCAATTCGATGCGCCCGGCGTCGCCTTTCGTGCGCGCCTTTTTGGCAAGCCCGCCGTGCTTACCTATCATTGTGATGTGCAGCTCCCGCTGGGATGGTTCAACCGTGTTGTCAATTTTGTGCTGGATTTTCAAAACAATATGGCAGGACGCCTCGCGAATCACATCATCACATACACACAAGACTATGCGGATCATTCACCCTATCTTTCCCGGTACGCTTCAAAACTGACCCCGATCCTGCCGCCTGTCGAGATGCCCGTGCCTGCGCCTCAGGCTGTTTCTGCCTTCGCTGAAAGACATCGCACAAAAGAACGAAAGCCTGTTATCGGCATGATCACGCGTTTTGCCTCGGAGAAAGGCGTGGAAATTTTGCTTGACGCCCTGCCCGCGATCTTAAAAAAATATCCGAATGCGCAAGTCTTGTATGCGGGACAGCACGAAAACGTAATGGGAGAACAGGCTTATTTCAACCGTCTCGCCCCTCAAATTCGGGAATATGAAGTCTCCGGCCATTGGATGTTCCTTGGCAATCTTGATCCGCTTCAACTTGCAGCGGTCTATCCTAACCTTGACGTCATCACCGTGCCTTCGTTGAATTCCACCGAAGCATTCGGTCTCGTTCAGATCGAAGCAATGAAAAATGGGGTGCCCTCGGTTCCATCTGCTTTGCCGGGTGTGCGCCAGCCTGTGAAAATGCATGGCATGGGCGAAGTCTCTGAGATCGGGAACGCCGAAAGCCTTGCATCTGCCATCTTGAAAGTGTTGGACCATCCCGAAAACTATCGCGGCGATATTGAAGCCATCAACACAGCCTACAATCCCGACTCTATTGCGCAGGAATACGAAAAACTGTTTGCAAAACTCATGAGGAATAAGTGACCCACCGTCAGTCAAAAGATTTTCTCTTTTTACAATTACGAGACCTGCCCTATTTCCGCGCATTTTTGCGCGCAATCGAATCGTCCTATTATCAAGACCTGCCCATGCCCAACCCTGTCTACGATGTGGGCTGCGGCGACGGGCATTTCGCTTCATTGACTTTCGACAACAAATTGGATGTCGGCCTCGATCCCTGGCACGGACCGATCCATGAGGCGAAGAAATTTGGCGCATACAAATCCCTTGTCGAGGCGGATGGTGCGCAGACACCCTTCCCTTCGAATTACTTTGCCAGCGGCTTCAGCAACTCGGTTTTGGAACACATTCCGCACCTTGATGATGTCTTGAAGGAGACGGCGCGCGTGCTTAAACCGAACGCGCCCTTCTATTTCTGTGTGCCAAATACAAGATATTTCAGCGAGCTTTCCATTTCCAAAGTACTTGGCAGACGGTACGAAGATTGGTTTCGCAGGATTTCGCGCGTCCATCACGCGGACGAACCTGACATCTGGGAACAGCGGCTTGAGCGCGCAGGTTTCAAACTCGAACGATGGTGGCACTACTTTTCGCCCTCGGCAATGCGCGTGTTAGAATGGGGACATTATTTTGGCCTTCCATCTGTAGTTGCGCGGGTATTAACAGGCAAATGGATCATTTCGCGCACAAAATGGAATTTGGTTTTCACGGAAAACTATGTAAAGAAATACTCTTCTCCTGCTCCCATTGAAAATGGAACGTTCACGTTTTATATTGCGAGAAAAAAATAACCATGGCTTTTGACGAAAAATATTTTTCCACGCATACCTACGCAAATATCACCTTTGCCAAGTACAGCATGTACTGGTGGTCGAACCGATTCTTTGGCATGCTGGCAAAACGTCATGGAAAACGCGGAGCGCGTCTGCTGGAGGTTGGATCCGGCATGGGGCATTTGGTGGGTCAACTGTCGGCGTGGTTTGAAGCGTACGGCATGGATTTGAATCATTGGGCTGTCAATAAATCCAAAGAGTTTGCGGAAGCAGCATCCCTGCAAACGGCGTCTGCGCAGGAATTGCCATTTGAAAATGGCGCATTCAACGTGGTCATCATCAAACATATCGTGGAGCATTTACCCGACCCCGCAAAAGCGATTCGAGAAATTGGGCGCGTGACGGAAACGGGAGGCATCCTTATCCTTGCGACGCCGAACCTCGGCTCGAAACTCAAGCCGTGGAAGGGAGACCGCTGGATCGGCTATCAGGACCCGACGCATATTTCGCTGAAAGAGCCGCAGGAATGGCTTCGGCTGATTCAAGATGCGGGTTTTGAGTTCGTGCGCGTGTTTTCAGACGGCTTTTGGGATGTGCCCTATATTCGTTTTGTGCCGCGAATGATCCAAAAATTATTTTTCGGTTCACTAGGCGGGCTGCAGGCTATCACTGGCATTGTCTTTTTGCCGATGACCTGGGGGGAGAGCATTATCGTGATTGCAAGGAAAAAATAACAAAAATCGTATAGAATCATTGTTACGGATTACGAGAACGTAATCCGTAATTCGTAAATGCCATGTTGAGATATTAATGGAACAAAATCCTCACACTCCCCCCGAACAAGAACCTACCGTCCTCGATCTGTATAAATCTGTGACCAAAGACTGGTCATCTTTCTTTAATTTCATCCGTTCACTGTGGGATGCGCGCAGACGCGAAGAGCTTAACAGCGCGCTTGTCATGGAAGTTGCGAATCCTGTGGAGGAGGAGGTCGTCGAGCCGCCGCGCGCAAATACCTTCCCCTGGCGTTCCATGCTTGCCTTGCTGCTGGCGCTTGCTGCCCAGGGATTTGTAGAACCTCCGAGCCGCCAAAGTATATTCGCATTGGTTGTATATTTTCTGGCGGCTGGCATGGCGCTTTGGGCGTATTTTAAAAATGAATTGCATTTGCCTGCGCTGCCGGCTGTGCGCCAAACGCCTGACCCATTGTCCACTCGTCTTTTCCCCCTAATCGCTGCTGTTATTCTGGCGTTGATCGCTTTCTTCGATTTTGGCGAAGACAAGTTTACCGTCATCAACACCACCCTGTGGACATTGTCCATTGGTCTGCTGGCGTATAGTTTGTGGCTGTCTGTTCCAAAGACGGTTGAGCCCGTTGAGCCGGATGCCCGCCGCAAAGCCTGGGTGAGGAATGGGCTGATCCTTGTGGTGCTGGGAATTTCCATATTTTTCCGTTTCTATAAAACAGCCAGTGTCCCTGTGGAACCGTTCAGCGACCATTCTGAAAAGATATTGGATGTGTACGAAATTACCCAAGGCAATACATTTGTCTTTTTTGAACGCAATACAGGCCGTGAAGCCATTCAAATGTATTGGACTCTGGCCGTTGCTTATATTTTCAACACGGGTTTTTCGTTTCTCAGCCTGAAACTTGGGACAGCGCTGCTTGGTTTGTTCACGATCCCCTATGTCTATTTACTGGGGAAGGAATACGGCAACGAACGCACTGCCCTGTTTGCGCTTTTCCTTTTTGGAATTGCAGCCTGGCCGAATATTATCTCAAGGATTGGACTACGCTTCCCGCTCTATCCGCTTTTTCTCGCTCCCACGTTCTTTTACTTGATCCGCGGCTTGCGTACCCGTAACCGCAATGACTTCATCCTCTCCGGCATTTTCCTCGGACTTGGCTTGCATGGATACAGCCCATTCCGCATTGTTCCTGTCTTTGTGGTGGTGGCATTCTTCATTTATTTCCTGCATCTTCGCTCAAAAGAGATTCGTCCGCAGGTACTTTGGTGGCTCATCATCATTGTGGTGATGTCCATTTTTGTTTTTTCGCCTTTGATGCGTTACTGGGTCTCCCATCCGGAGATGTTTGGGTACCGCGCTTTTTCCCGCTTGAGCAGCCTCGAAACGCCGCTGCCTGGACCTGCATGGCAGATATTCCTTTCCAATTTATATAAAGGACTGTTGATGTTTAACTGGGATGATGGTGAGATCTGGGTCAATTCAGTGACGCATCGTCCCGCGTTGGATCTGGTGACCGCCGCGCTTTTTGTACTTGGACTTATTCTGCTGCTTGTACGCTACATTCGTCAGCGGGATTGGCGCGACTTGACCCTGCTGGTATCCATCCCTGTGTTGATTATGCCTTCTGTGCTTTCGCTTGCGTTCCCGGGCGAGAACCCGGCGTTGAATCGCGCAGGCGGGGCTGCGGTGCCGGCGATCCTTATCAGCGCGCTGGCGCTTGAAGGATTGGTATCAGGCTTCGGTGTGGAAAAGAAGCGGCAATTCATCGCGTATGGGATCACCGGATTGCTTTTTGCTGCATCCGCTTATTCCAATTATGATCTTGTCTTTCGCCAGTTTGCAACCACGTATGCTCTTTCATCCTGGAACACTTCGGAGTTGGGCAAAGTGCTGAGCAAGTTTGAAGACAAGTATGGGCAGACGGACTCAGCCTGGATCGTGCCGTACCCATATTGGGTGGATACGCGTCTTCCGGGTGTCTGGGCTGGGATTCCCGACCGCGATTTTGCGCTTTTCCCGGATCATTTATCCGAATCGTTGACAGTGCCCGCCCCGAAGATGTTTATCTACTGGCGCGAGGATCTTGAAACTGAGAAGATTCTTAAGGAACTCTACCCGAACGGCAAAATTACCCGATATACTTCGGCGTTTGAAAACAAGGACTTCTTTATCTTTATGGTTGAGGAATAATTCTCGTCATTGTGCAGACGCAATGACGTGAGGTGATATGAACGAAAAACGCTCATGGTTGTATGACTTGCTTTTTATTCTTGTCCTGCTTATGGCGGGATATTTGCGTCTCGCTGGATTTAATTGGGGCGAAGGGTATCACCAGCATCCAGATGAATTATTTCTGACAGGTGTATTGGAAAATCTGCGCGCACACGCTTGCGAAGACCCGCTCGTCCCTGTGGATGCCTGTCCGCCGGACCAGCAGCGTTGGATGACTCTTGGCGAATATTTTGATTCGGATACTTCCACATTGAATCCGTACAATCGCGGACAGGCTTTCTTTGTGTATGGCAACCTTCCAATGACTTTGGTGCGCATTGGCATGGAATGGACTGCGAACGAGAACATTGGCAACTCCAAGTTTTTTGCGCGGCAGATGTCTGCATTGGCAGATCTGCTTACGATATTCCTGTTGTACCTGATGGTTTCCAGCCTGTACGGACGCAAGATCGCCCTCTTTGCGGCGACCTTCTCTTCATTAACAGTGATGCAGATTCAACAGTCCCATTTCTTCACATCTGACCTGTTCGTGAATCTGTTCATGTTCCTTGCCTTGGCTTTTGCTGTAAAGATCCTGATGCAGAAAACGGATGAAAAACAAGCGGCGGCAGAAGAAGCGGGTGAGAATCCATCCATTCCCCAGTCACCGTCGCTCATTCCCAACATTCTGAAGGATCCGCTTCTTTGGTTAAGTATTGGCTTTGGCTTTGCCCTTGGTATGGCGATGGCGTCCAAGATCAATGCGGCACCTTTGGCACTTGCTTTGCCGGGTGCGTTCGCTGTCCGTTATCTTGTTCACGACCGCAAGAGATCGATATCCACTGATTACTGGGCAGCGATTGCCATCTTCCTCATCGCAGGCGGATTGGCCACCATTATTTCCTTCCGCATCTTCCAGCCGTACGCTTTTGACGGCATTGGCTTGAACGAACAATGGGTTAAAAATATTTCCGAACAGCGTGTGCAGGCTTCCGGCGAAGCAGACCTGCCATGGAATTTGCAATGGGCGCGCCGCACACATTTATATTCATTTACCAACTTAACCGTTTGGGGGTTGGGGCTTCCGCTTGGCATTCTTGCCTGGGCGGGTTTCCTGCTGATGGGCTGGCGCATTTTCAAAGGCGAATACAACCACTTGTTGTTATGGGGCTGGACGGCTTTTTACTTCCTCTGGCAATCGCTTCAATTCAACCCAACCATGCGTTATCAACTGCCGGTCTATCCACTGCTGGGGATGATGGCGGCATGGTTTGTGTTTGAGCTTCCGAAGTTAAAGCAGACCAATGATGACGAATCACAGACTATCGTCAATCGTCCGTTATCCATCGCGGCTGCGGTTGTCGGCGTTACTGTCCTCATCCTCACCGCTGTCTGGGCTTTTGCCTTCCAAAGCATTTACCTGCGCGATGAAACCCGCATGGCTGCCTCGCGTTGGATCTTCCAAAACATCCCCGGGCCGGTCAACCTGCGTATCGAAACCACGGATAACGGCATATACAGCCAGCCATTGCCCATCCCAACGGATATGGTGATTCCGACGGGCACGCCCTATAACCTTTCCTTCGTTCCCAATGTAAGCGGACAAATTTCGGAAGTGATTCTCGGGCACGCAATGGATCCTGTCCCCGGGCCCATTGTGGTATCCGTCTCCAGCGCCTCTGAGCCGGACCTGATTCTTGCGCGGGCTTCCGAACTGCTGGATACTACTCTGGCAGTTGATTCGCGCGGTCCCTCGGTCACATTGACTTTGGACAACATTGTGCCAGTCACCAGTGGTGAGGTGTATGTACTAAAGATAGAAACACTTGGCAGCGCCCTCACGTTGAGCGGTTCAAGTTTCGCCAACGAGACGGATTATGATTGGGGTCTGCCCTTCCGCATAGATGGATACGATCCGTTTGGCGGCACCTATCGCGGCGATCTGAACCTGCAAGTCTATTGGGCTGACGATGCCGCCAAGCTGACTCGTTTTGTAGACACCCTTTCCGCTGCAGATTACATCATCATCCCAACCAATCACCAGTATGCCCAGATCACCCGCCTGCCGGAACGTTATCCGCTGACAACGCTTTACTATCGTGAGCTGCTTGGCTGCCCCGCAAATGAGAACATCATCAAATGTTATCGAGAGGCGAAACCCGGTCAATATGAAGGCAATTTGGGGTTTGAGTTGGCGGCGGTCTTTGAATCCTACCCAACATTGGGCCCGTTGGTGATAAACGACCAGGCGGCTGAAGAGGCATTTACTTTTTATGACCATCCCAAAGTGTTGATCTTCAAGAAGACGGATGCGTTCCGGTCTGCGGAATTGTTCGGCATCCTCAGCTCAGTGGATCTGACCAAGGTCGTCTCGCTCACACCCAAAGAGGCGGCAGATTACAAAGATTTGATGCTTCCCGATACACGCCTTGCACAGCAGCGGGCGGGCGGTACCTGGTCTCATTTGTTTAATTATGATTGGATTCAAAATAAATATCCGTTCGTTGGCGTGCTGATCTGGTATTTGTTTATTTTTGTGCTGGGACTGTGTGCTTATCCACTGGCGCGTTTTGCTCTGCCGGGCTTGAAGCAATATGCCTATCCGCTGGGCAGGATCGTTGGTTTGGTCCTGCTGGCATGGATCGCATGGATGGGCGGTTCGGTGGGGATACCGTATACGCGAGTCTCCATCAGTGTGGCGGTTGTTATCGTCGTGCTGGCAGGTGCCGGCTTGTGGCTGAAGCGCAAAGAGCAGTTCAAGGATGAGTGGAATGCCAACCGCAGATTCTTCGTGATGGTTGAGATTCTATTTTTTGTCTTCTTCCTGGTGGATCTGCTCATTCGGCTTGGCAATTCAGATATGTGGCATCCTGCCAAGGGCGGCGAAAGACCGATGGATTTTTCGTATTTCAATGCGGTCTTGAGAAGCACCAGCTTCCCGCCGTATGACCCGTGGTATGCGGGTGGGTATATCAACTATTACTATTATGGGTTTGTGCTGGCGGGGACGCCGGTGAAACTGCTTGGCATTGTGCCTTCGATTGCGTACAACTTTATTCTGCCAACCTGGTTTGCGTTGATCGCAGTTGGCGCATTTGCAATCGGCTGGAATATTTTGGATAACGGACGGCTGAGGACGGATGACGGTCAAACATCCATTGTTGATGGACGTTTATTCTCCGGTCTTGCAGCCTCTTTTATGACGGTGTTGCTGGGCAACCTCGGTACGATCCGAACGATCTTCTGGGGATTTCAGCGCATTGCCGCGCCTGGCGGATTAATTCCAGCGGATACTACCTTTGTGCAAAAATGGATCTGGGGCGTGCAGGGGTTGATCATGTCGTTCACGGGTTCGCTGCTGCCGATCGGACGCGGTGACTGGTATTGGTTCCCGAGCCGTGTCATCCCTGCCCCGAATGACGTGGAGCCGATTACTGAATTTCCATTGTTCACCTTTCTATACAGCGATATGCACGCGCACATGCTGGTGATGCCGATTACCTTGTTTATCATTGCGTGGGCGGTTTCATTCATCAAATCACGCGCGCAGTTGACTCGCGGCGAGTGGATTGCTGCCTTTGGCATCGGCGCATTGATGGTCGGCGCGTTGAAGCCGACGAACACATGGGATCTTTACACGTACTTCCCGCTTGCCGCCATTGCGCTGGCGTATACCATGTATCAAAACTTTGAGTGGAAGGGACGTTTCGATCTGCCTGATTGGCTTGGACGTGCCTTGGCTGCGTTGGGTGCGGTTGTTTTCCTGTATCTGCTGGGTTCGCTTTTATATTATCCATTCGACCATTGGTATGGTCAGGCGTATGGCGCTGTGGATTCATGGAAGGGCTCGCATACGCCGATCTCATCCTATTTCACACAATGGGGTTTGTTCCTCTTCATCATCGTTGCGTGGCTGGCATGGGAAACCCGCGAGTGGATGGCATCCACGCCGGTTTCTCGTTTGGGAAAATTGCGAGATTATGTGCTGGTGATCGAAATTGCTCTGGCAGTTTTTATTGCCCTGCTTGCTTTCTTTGCAGTGAAGGGCGTCCGCGTTGGATGGCTGGCGCTTCCTCTTGCCGCCTGGGCAGGGATTCTTATTCTGCGGGCCGAGTTGTCGGATGTCAAACGCCTCGTCTTGCTGATGGTGGGTACGGCTCTTGCGCTGACTCTCGCCGTAGAAGTGGTCGTGCTGGTTGGCGACATTGGCAGAATGAACACCGTCTTCAAACTTTATTTGCAAGCGTGGATGCTGCTGGCTGTCAGCGCTGCCGCGTCCTTTGGCTGGCTGATCAACGTGTTCTCGTTCTGGCGTTTGCGCTGGCGCACGATCTTCCAGACCGGAGTTTACCTCTTGCTGGCGGGCGCTTTCATGTTCACTCTCACCGCCACCAGCGACAAGATCGCCGACCGCATGACGCCCGATGCCCCCCGCACGCTCGACGGCATGACCTTCATGAATTATTCCGAACTTTGGGATGGACAGATTATGGATTTGAGCCAGGATTATCGCGCCATCCGCTGGCTGCAGGATAATGTAGAAGGATCGCCCGTCATCGTGGAAGCCAATTGTTCCGAATACCGCTGGTGCACACGCATGACCATTTATACAGGTCTGCCTAGCGTGGTCGGTTGGAACTGGCACCAGCGTCAGCAGCGTGGAAATTTCTCCACGCGTGTTCAGGATCGTGTCAATGAGATCGGCAATTTTTATACTACGCCGGACGTTTTGCTTGCGCGCGAATTCCTTAAAAGATATGATGTGCAGTACATCATCGTCGGTCAACTGGAGCGGAATGTTTATCCGCAGATCGAAGGCGCAGTGGACGGTCTGGCAAAGTTCAAACAATTTGACGGAATGTATTGGCGTGAAGTGTATACAGACGCGAACACAACCATCTATGAGGTGATTGAATGATCCTGCATATTACATCCCGCGCGGAATGGAATGAAGCGCAGACCCGCGGTGAATACATCGCGCCAAGTTTAACGACCGAAGGCTTCATCCACTGTTCCACGGAAAAGCAGGTGCTGCATGTTGCCAATGCTTTTTATCTTGGAAAAAACGATCTGGTGCTGCTCGTGCTCGACGAAGCACTGATCAAGCCCGAGCTTAAGTGGGAAGCGCCTGCGGGTCCTCCTGCCCCGGGCATTTCTGAATCTGATTCGTTTCCGCATATCTTTGGTCCCATCAACCTGACCGCAGTCGCCTCGGTCGTGGACTTTGTGCCTGATCCTGTTTCCGGGACATTTACCCTCCCTTCATTTTAAATGACCGCCTTCTTCGCCTGGTACATCATCATCACTTTGCTCGGCTGGCTGACTTTTCCGCTGGCCTATGCGCTTTTCCCTGCATTGAAGGACCGCGGCTATACAGTGGCGCGCGCCGCTGGTTTGTTGATCTGGGGATATGCCTTCTGGCTGCTTGCATCTCTTGGCGCTGCTCAAAATGATGTGGGTGGAATTTTATTTGCGCTCGCCATCCTGGTTGGATTAAGTATTTGGACAGGCATAAGCCGAAAAGCAGAGATCGAGGATTTTCTTCAATCGAATAGATCCCTCATTATCACTGCTGAAGTTCTGTTCTTTGCTGCGTTTGCTTTTCTCGCCTTTGTCCGCTCTGCCAACCCGGATCTGACTGGCACGGAGCGCCCGATGGAACTGGCTTTCATCAACGGCATCTTGCGTTCGCCAACATTCCCTCCGCAGGACCCGTGGCTTTCAGGGTATGCCATTTCTTATTATTACTTCGGCTATGTGATGACCGCCATGCTGGCGCGTCTTTCAGGAATCAACGGCAGCACGGCTCATAACCTGATGACCTCGCTTATCTTCGCATTAGGTGCAATCGGCTCGTATGGAATTTTGTATAACCTGCTCTCCATCAATACGAGGAGTGATTCGCCAAACATCGATGTTGATGAAAACCAGGCGGCGAAGCAGACGCCCCGCCCGCATGGCTTTGCTTTGCTTGCCCCGTTATTTTTATTGTTGATTTCCAACTTTGGCACGCTCCTTGAAATCCTGCATCAGGGCGGAGTGTTTTGGGTGAAAGACCCTGAGACGGGACAATATTCCAGCCGATTCTGGACATGGTTGGATATGCAGGAACTCTCCCAGGTACCTGCGATTCCATTTCACTGGCCCCCGCTTGACCGTTATCTGTGGTGGTGGCGTTCTTCGCGCGTGATTCAAGACTACGATATGCTGGGCGGTCATCGTGAAGTGATCGATGAATTCCCTTTCTTTTCCTTCCTGCTCGGCGATCTGCATCCGCATGTGCTGGCGATTCCCTTTGGCCTGCTCGCCATCTCCGTGGCGTTGAATCTTTTTCTTGGCGGCTGGCGCGGCGGGACCAATCTGTTTGGTGTGCGGCTGCACATTAATACCCGGGGCTTTTTATTCGCGGCCCTTGTCCTCGGCGGACTTGCCTTCCTCAACACCTGGGATATTCTCGTTGCGGCGGCATTGATCGTTTCTGCCTATGTCTTTTGGCGCGCGCATGAAGAAGGCTGGGATTGGTACCGTCTCGAAGACTTGTTTATGCTTGCCATTCCGCTTGGTATTCTTTCCCTGCTGTTGTATTTTCCTTTCTATCTTGGCTTTTCATCGCAAGCAGGCGGCGTTCTTCCGAACTTCATGTATCCCACTCGCGGGGTTCATCTCTGGGTGATGTGGGGAACGTTGCTCATCCCCATCTTTGGCTATCTTCTTTATCTATGGCGCGGCGAAAAGGTCCCATCCAACTGGAAACTTGGATTTTCCCTGGGGCTTGGTTTCACCTTCCTTCTTTTCCTTGCCACCTTCGTCATTGGCTGGATCGGTTCCATTGTGGAGAAAGACTTCGTGGAATATTTCCTTTCCACCCAAGGCATGAACGCGGCTCAATATATCAGCGCAACATCCCTGAGACGGTTGACCTACATCGGCAGCCTCATCACCTTGCTTGCTGTTTTGATTCCATCCCTTTCATTTCTCTTCACCTCTCAAGCCGCGAATGACGAGCCTGTTGTCAATTCCTTGTCGTCAACCAAATTTATCCTGTTGATCATCACCCTTGGCTCTGTTCTCGTCCTTGCCCCGGAATTTGTCTATCTGCGCGACCAGTTCGGCTATCGTATCAACACCGTCTTCAAGTTCTACTATCAAGCGTGGATGTTATGGAGTCTCGCGGCTGCCTTTGGCGCGGCTATGCTGTTGCAGAATCTGCGCGGAACCGCAAACATCGTTTTCCGCGTAGTGATCGGTATGGTTATTTTTGTAGGACTTCTCTATCCAATCTTCGGGTTGATCACCAAAACCAACAACTTCAAACCCTGGTTTGGTTTCACCCTTGATGACTTTGACCGCGTCAAACGTGAAAATCCGGATGAAGCTGCTGCCATCGAATTCCTGCTCACCGCACCGGATGGTGTCATTGCCGAAGCCATTGGAGATGGATACAGCGGTTATGCCCGCATTTCCATGCTGACCGGCATGCAGACTGTGCTTGGCTGGCCCGGTCATGAAGCCCAATGGCGTGGAACATCTGAACCGCAAGGCTCCCGCCGCGAAGACATAGCCAGGCTCTATGCAACATCCCGCTGGGAGGAAGCCAAATCCATCATTGAACAATACAATATCCGTTACATTTACATTGGAACTTTGGAGCGCGTTTCCATGCCGGTCAATGAAGAAAAATTTCAGTTGTATCTAACACCTGTTTTCCAACAGGGTGGTGTCGTCATTTATGAAGCGCCTTAAGGCGGCTCTCCTCAATTTAAACCGATTACAATAGCCCCCATGACCTACCGACATTTCAAACACGAAGGCTGGCTGTACGTCCTGGCTTTCCTCCTTGCTCTCACATTGCGCTTTACCCAGCTTGGCGCCATGCCCCTCACCGATGCCGAAGCTGCGCCAGCGCTGCAAGCCCTTCGCATTTCTCAAGGCTCCAGCCCTGTGCTTGCCCCGCATCCTTTTTACATTCTATCTACTTCGATCCTTTTCTTCCTTTATGGCGGCGGGACAGATTTCCTCGCCCGACTCATCCCCGCCCTTGTTGGAAGCCTGCTCGTTTTTGCTCCCTTGCTCTTTGACACTCGCATCAGACCCCGCCCCAGTCTGATCTTCGCCTTCTTCATTGCCCTAGACCCCGGCCTGACAGCGCTATCACGACAAGCCGCCAGCTCCATCTTTGCGATCACATTTTTTATTTTTGCAGCTGCATGTTTTGACAAAAATAAATACGGCTTTGCAGGGTTCTTTGCCGCTCTCTTCCTGCTCAGCGGACCTTCCATCTGGCCTGGTTTGCTTGGCTTGGGAATCGCATGGGCTATATTTCAGGCATTCAAATCCCGCCGCAATTCACATACCTCCGCAGAAGAACTTCAAGAAGATTCGCAAACTGCCAGACTTGCTACTTCATCCTTCCGTTTCTCCCCCGCATTTTTCATTCCTTTCATCATAACTTTCCTCTCTGCAGGCACGCTTTTCTTCATTGTCCCCAAAGGACTCAGCGCAGCGCTTGCGTCCATTCCTGCATACATCAACTCCTGGCTGATTCCATCGAACGTTCCCGCAGCCAGAATCTTTCTTTCGCTATTGCTCTATCAGCCGCTTGCATTTTTACTTGCCATGATTATCATCATCCGCGGCTGGGCCAATGGAGCCAGACGAGTCATCTTCCTAAGTATTTGGTTTCTCGTTTCTCTCCTGCTTGTCGTTTTCCTGCCTTCCCGCCAAACTGCAGACCTTGCATGGACGCTTATTCCGCTTCTTGTGCTCGCTTCGATGGAACTGGCGCGCAATGTCAATATCTATCCCGAAGAACGCAGCGAAGTCGCCGGCGTAGCTTTCTTAACTATATTTATTTGGGTTTTTGCCTGGCTCGATTTTTCAAGTATGGTCTGGTTTCCAACGGATACCCGCGAATATCTTATCCGTTTTTGGCTGTTGATCGGTTCGCTGATACTTTTGGTGATCAGCCTTGTTTTGGTTGCGGCGGGATGGTCCATTCGCACCGCGCGGTTTGGCGGAGTCTGGGGACTCGTCATCGCTCTGGGGGTGCTTGGTCTTGGCGGCACGTTTGGTTCTGCCGGGCTGCGTGGTATGGAATTCCCCGAATTGTGGTGGTCTCCTTCCATTCCCATGCAGGCACATTTATTGGAAGCAACTGTCCGTGAAATTTCGGAATTTGGTGTTGGCGATGATACTTCAGGGTCTGTTGTCATCGTTGGTCTGGAATCTCCCGCTCTCGAGTGGACGTTGCGCGAACATCAGGTTCAAGTGGTGGATACCCTTGACGCAAATAGTTCTCCAGATTTTGTGGTGACTCCTTTTGAAACGGATCCCACTCTTGTCGCTGCCTACCGTGGACAGGATTTTTCATGGCGGCTTACTCCCATGTGGGATACCACTCTCCCTTCAGATTGGATTCGCTGGATTACCCTGCGCGATATGCCGCAAATTGGCGAAACCATCATCCTCTGGGCGCGTGATGACCTTTTTCTTGATAGATAACAATATGACAAAAATTTCCCCTCCTTCCATCATTGCCCTCGACGGCCCAGCTGCATCCGGTAAATCCACACTTGGGAACAAACTTGCCAACTCACTTGGTTATCTTTTCTTTGATACTGGCATCATGTACCGAGCCATTACCTGGATCGCCCTGCAACATGACATGGATCTGCGTAATGAGGTCATGATCACTGAACTTGCCCAAAAGGCACAAATCGATATCCGCCCGCCGTCGAAAAATGATGGCCGTCCCTGTGATGTGCTTATCGGTGATAAGGATGTTACCTGGGATATGCGTGGCGGCGATGTGGACGCGAATGTCTCCGCCGTTTCAGCGTATGCCGGCGTACGAAAAGCTTTGTCTGAACAGCAGCGCCGCATTGGGCTGCGCGGCAAAGTCGTCATGGTTGGGCGTGATATTGGTACGGTTGTTTTGCCGGAGGCAGATCTGAAAGTCTATTTGGATGCGAGCGCCGAAGAACGTGCCAGGCGGCGTTATGATGAGCTTATTGCGCGCGGTGAAAAATCCAATTACCAGGAAATTCTGAAAAAAGTGATCGAGCGCGACCGCATCGACTCGACCCGCGCAGTTGCGCCATTGCGCCCGGCGGATGACGCCATCATTATCGACTCAGATCAAATGGATGCAGAGCAGGTTTTTGCGCGCGTTCTGGAATTATGCAAGTAAAAGAGTATTCCATCCCCTTACACATTCAGTCCAATCGAATATTTTTGCGTCCAGTTATTCGCACCCTTTTTCATATTCTGGGGAGAGTAAGGGTATTCGGTGCGGAGAATGTGCTGCTCGGTAAACCGTATGTGATCGCGATCAATCATATCTCCATTTTTGATCCGCCCCTGGCGGTTTCCTTTTGGCCCGAACAGCCCGAAGTAATTGGTGCAGCGGATGTGTTTTCAAAAAAGGGACAGGGACAATTGCTGACGATGTACGGCGTCATTCCAGTTCACCGTGGAGATTATGATCGTGCCTTGCTTGAAAAAATTCTGGTTATCCTGAAATCAGGGCGCCCATTACTGCTTGCTCCTGAGGGCGGGCGGTCGCATGTGCCAGCCATGCGGCGCGCCATGCCGGGAATCGGGTACATTATCGAACATGCGCAGGTTCCCGTTTTGCCCGTTGGTTTGGTCGGTACTACTGATGATTTTTGGCAGCGTTCCAAACTATATTTCCGAAATAGAGTCGGTACGATGTGGCAGGGGCGTTATGAAAGGCCCGAACTTGAAATGCGTATTGGCAAACCGATACAATTTCCACTTATTACTAAAAAAGGTGCCGAGCGGAGAGAAGCCCGCCAGCAAAATGCTGATCTGGTGATGCGTTATATTGCGGGCCTTTTGCCTGAGGAATATCATGGAGTCTATGCAGGACAAGCCATCAGTCCCGCCTAAACCCGTCACTGATGTATGGCGGCCTGAGTTGGTGCGTCTGCCAAAGATGACCTTTGCGCGCCGCGCTTTTCGTATCTTTGGACATGGATTAATAAAGCTGCTTGCTAAAATCTGTTTGAATGTAACTGTGGATGGAATGGAAAATTTCCCAAAGGAGGGACCGCTGCTGGTTGTCATCAATCACCTTGGCGATTCAGATGTGCCAGCCCTGATATCGGTATTGCCGTCTCCACCGGATGCGCTCGGCAAGATCGAATTGTACGATCTTCCCATCCTTGGAAAATTAATTGACTGGTACGGTGTCATCTGGCTGCACCGCGGTCGGTCGGATATTCGTGCTTTGCGTGCTGCTTTGGACGGTTTTACAGAAGGCCGTATTGTTGTCATCGCGCCGGAAGGCAGGTATTCTGTCACTGGCGCGTTGGAGGAGGGCGGCGGCGGTGCGGCGTTTTTGGCATATAAATCCGGCGCGCCGATTTTGCCGATCGCCATCACAGGCACAGAAAATGACAATGTGTATGGG
>JACZJB010000068.1 GCA_014860805.1 Anaerolineales bacterium | reverse complement strand
GTTCAAGAACGAATATGCCTTCACTGAACTGAAAAAGATCGATTGGGATGCGAAGGGCAAGGAGTTCCGCCCACGTTTTGAAGAATCTGAGAAAAATAAGGATACGCACGCGTATGCATTGGCGCTGCGCGACTTCCTCTGGTCGATCCCTGATACCCACATTGGATTTGATTCATCTCTATTGAATGATGATTTTCAAGCCGAAACTGCAGGAGGTTTAGGTTTTGGAATGCGCGAAACGGACGATGGCAAGTTCATTGCCAACTTCGTTTTAGAGAATGGCCCTGCTGCGAAAGCTGGAATGATTTGGGGAGCGGAGATCATTTCGTTGGATGGAGTCTCAACCGGCGACGTGGTTGAGGCGGTTGTTCCGTGGTCGTCTCCCTTCAGCAATCCGGAGATTAAGCGCCTGCAACAATTGCGCTACGCGACCCGCTTCAAACTTGAAAAGGGACAAGTTGAAGTTGTCTTCAAGAATCCTGAGGGAGCGGAACAAACTGCTTCCCTGCCTGTGGTCAACGAGTTTGATAGCTTCAATGCTTCCTCCTTCCGCGCGGGCGTGGATGCTGAAGCCTTGCCGGTAGAGTTTGATATGCTGCCAAGCGGCTATGGCTATGTAAAAATTTCCAGTTTCTCGGATAATGACCTGCTTTCCATCCTGGTCTGGGAACGAGCCATGCAATACTTCAATGATAATGAAGTGCCCGGCATCATCCTGGACTTGCGCAACAATGGCGGCGGCAGCGGCTGGCTTGCAGACCAGATGGCAGCGTATTTCTTTAATGAAGAGATTGTAGTTGGTCAGACTGCTTATTACGATGACAGCACCGGCGATTTCTTCATTGATCCTGACTACGAAGAGACCATGATCCCGCCTCGCGAAGAACTTCAATACAACGGACAGGTCGTGGTCATGGTTGGCCCGAACTGCGCCAGTGCCTGTGAATTCTTCTCCTATAATATGACGATTAATGACCGTGCCATTATCGTGGGACAGTATCCTTCAGAAGGAGCGGGTGGCAGCGTGGAAGGTTTCTACATGCCTGAGGGTCTCTACACCCAGATGACCATTGGCCGTGCCATGGATGCGGATGGCAACATTCATCTTGAAGGCAAGGGCGTCGTACCTGACCTGCGAGTTCCCGTGACCGCCGAGACCCTTCTCCAGCAATACAATGGTGAAGATGTTGTTCTCGCGTTCGCTGAACGAGCGATCAGCCAGCCTCTCGGCGCGGGCATCACACCTTCCGGTCCGCCGGAATTGGCAAGTGCCGCCGCGGCTTCTTCTGCGTTTTCTTCTGGAAAGAATTTTCTTGAGGATCTGGCGCGTGAACAATATCAATCTGCGGATTTTGGCACTCCCGGTACACTCACATACACTGTCCCTATTTTGAAGGAAGAAACTTTGATTTGGATGTATGCCTGGTGCACGTCTACAAAGGAAGTGCTCAACCAAAACTTTGAGAACATTGAATTAAAGTTCACTCTCGACGGTGAAGATGTCCCCTTGGATCAGTTGAGGAGAGAAGACCTCGAGAATGGCGGTCAATGGTGTCGGCTGTATTACACGGCTTTGAGCAAATGGCCTGCGGGTGAACACAAGTTGTCCATCGCCACCACTTTCACAGCTCCTATCAATGACGGAAGTGCGGATTACGAAGCAGGCGACTATGTTCTTGAATACAATGTTTATGTAAAGCCTTGATGCGTGAACAGGGCATGGAAGTTATTCCATGCCCTGTTTTTTTTGATGGAAACGCTTCTCGCGCCGACCCAGCCTGGGTTGACATCAACAGGCAGGGGATGCGCCTGAAGCGGAATCAAAAAGACGGGCATGTCGCCCGTCTTTTTGATTAATCCACAAATCTGTATTTGATCAACGCCCAGATCGCTTCGAAGGCATCGTGTAATTTGATCTTCTTTCCCTGGGTGTAGTCCCGCGGATTGAAGGTGATCGGCACTTCAAAAATTCGATATTTGCGCTTGAGGATTTTTGCCGTGAACTCAGGCTCAAAGTTGAAACTGTTGGCGCGGATGACCATCCCCTCGATCACTTCTCGTCTAAATACTTTATATCCCGTTTCCATGTCGGTCAGGATGGTGTCGTATAAGATGTTGGTCATCAAGGTCAACATTTTGTTTGCTACCAGATGCCAGAACATCGTGACGCGATGCGCACGCCCAAGAAAACGCGAACCGTAGACCACGTCTGCAAGGCCTTCGTGAATTGGTTTCAATAGCTCGGGGAAATCACGCGGGTCGTATTCGAGATCGGCATCCTGAATCAGGAGGACGTCGCCCTTTGCCGCCGCCATTCCAGTCCGCACCGCCGCGCCTTTGCCTTGATTTTTCTCGTGCAGGATGACATGAACGCCTTTCTTGCCATCCAAATCTTTTAATTTGTCGCGCGTCCCATCTTTTGAGCCGTCATCCACCACAATGATCTCATGGGTAAGTTTTGTATCGTGCACACGATTCAAAATGGTTTCAATGCTTTCAACTTCGTTGTAAACAGGGATTATGACTGATAGTTTCATATGGGCTGGATTATAAACGAAAAGAAGTATAATTGAATTGTTATACCCAAATTTTATTGCGCGGGATTGGTGATCATTATGACCAGACAAACAGGACAAATTTCAGGCGCTGTTGGCGGTTTTTCGCCTCCGCAGATCAATAGCCTTGAAGATACAGGTCTTTCGCCGCTTTGGCTGCAAGATTTGATCCTTAAAGTCCTTTACTTCCGTGGTTATTTGACCGGGTTCAAGATCTCTGAAGAAATTACCCTGCCCTTGGCAGGCGTGACCGATCAATTGCTGACCATTTTGAAACAGGAAAAATTCATCGAAGTGAAATCATCCCAGGGCGGTTTGGGCGAAGGCGCGTACACCTATGGCATCACAAGCGCGGGAATTCTACGCGCGCGTGAAGCGATGGAGCGCAGCCAATATGCAGGTCCCGCGCCCGTGCCGTTCGAAGTTTATAACGAAGCCATCCGCCGTCAGAAAAGCGGACGATTAACCGTCACCACGCGCACCATGCGCCAGATCCTTTCCCAATTGGTCATTTCCGAATCTACATTCCAGAGGCTTGGTCCCGCCCTTAATTCAGGTTCCTCTATTTTTATGTACGGACCTCCAGGGAACGGGAAGACCAGTATCGCCCGCGCCTTTGGGAACCTTGTCCTTAGCCAAAACATGTACATCCCTTATGCCTTGTATTTGGATGGACAGGTTATCAAAGTGTACGATGCCGTCAGTCACAGCCTTGCACCGGATACGGAACCCGGCAACGGCAACCCAACAGGCAGTCTGCGCACGAATACACGTCGTGATCCGCGCTGGGTAAAAATTCGCAGACCCTTCATCGTTGTCGGCGGCGAGTTGACATTGGAAGGTCTCGACCTTGTTTTTGACGACACGACCAAATTCTACGAAGCGCCCTTTCAGGTTAAAGCGAATGGCGGGATTTTACTTATCGACGACTTTGGCCGCCAGCAGGTCCGCCCGCGTGATTTGCTGAATCGCTGGATCGTTCCGCTTGAGAATCGCCTCGATTATCTGCGCCTGCATACGGGCCGCAAAGTTGAAGTTCCGTTTGATGTATTGATCGTCTTTTCCACGAACCTGCCGCCCAAAGACCTTGTGGATGAAGCCTTCCTGCGCCGCCTGCGTCACAAGATTGAGATCGGTGATCCTTCCTTTGAAGAATATCGTGAAATTTTCAAGCGGGTCGCTCAGGCGAAACGTATTGAATACAACGATCAGGGTCTCGCTTATCTCTTGCAGGAATGGTACATCAAACGCAATCGCAAATTAAGAGCATCCCATCCGCGCGACTTGTGCGACCAGATCATTGACATTGCTTCCTATCTTGCCGTTCCTCCTGTCATGTCACGCGAGATGATCGATCACGCTGGCAGAGCCTACTTTGTGGATATTTAAACCGCCTCTTCCTTAACCGATACCTGACTCCCATGCTTGAAAATTTTCCCACCCCAATCATTCTCGGCCATCGCGGCGACCTGGTCAACGCACCGGAGAATACTCTGCCGTCTTTTTCACAAGCCATCCAAAAAGGCGCGGACGGCGTTGAGCTTGATGCGAAACTAACCTCCGATGGGCATGTGGTTGTCATTCACGATCCCACACTAAACCGCACCACGAACGGCAGCGGCAAGGTCTCATCTGTCAGCCTGGAAGAGATTCGAAAACTGGATGCAGGCGCGTGGTTCGATGAAAAATTCAGAGGGACCAGGGTCCCTTTGCTGGAGGAAGTCTTCGAAACCATTGGGAAGGATAAGCTGATCAATATTGAATTGACCAATTATTCCACCCCGCGTGATGGCTTGACACTGAAAGTTTGTGAGTTGATCAAGCGGCATAACAATCAGGGGCAGATCATCTTCTCGTCATTTTTTGCGTCCAACTTGAAGATCGCGGCGCAGGCACTCCCCGGTTGTCCTCGCGGTTTGCTTGCCATGCCCGGGCTTGTCGGTCTATGGGCGCGGTCTTTCGGCTTTATGTTTGGCGATTATCAAGCGTTGCATCCTCATATTTCCAGCACGAGCAGGGAACAGATGCAGCGCGCGCATCGTCTTAAGCGCCGCGTACATGTGTGGACGGCAAATACGCCTGAGGAGTTGAATCAACTCAAGGAATGGGGCGCGGACGGTATCTTTACCGATGACCCGGCGACTGCGGTTCGCGTTCTTGGCCGGGGCGGGTAAATTTGTCAGGATGCCGGAGCAGGTTTGAGCGGGGAACGAAGCGAAAATCAGCAAGACGCCGTTCACTGAGCGGCGTCCATTTTTATCTTAGGGCTTGTCATCCCGCACGCTTCGTTGAAAACCTTTTAGTTACGTGCGGGATTGTGATATAAGAGAAAGCAATGCGATTCATCCGAGTTTTTTTATTAGCAATTTTTCTTTTTACCATTGTGCCTGTTCCGGCGCAGGCGCAAACCTCCACGCCTCCGCCCGGCATTCGTCTGATTCTGGATGGGATGACCCCCGCGGAGCGTGTTGGGCAATTATTCCTTGTTTCATTTAATGGGACAGATACAGGCTCTACTTCTCAAATTTATGACCTGGTAACTCGTTATCATGTCGGCGGTGTGATGTTGTCATCGCAAAATGATAACTTTACCGGGACGAATACGGTTACACAAGCTAATGCGTTGATCGAAGCCCTTCAGCGCATGGAATGGGACTCGGCCATTTCTCCATTTACAGACCCACAAACAGGACAGGTATTTACTTCGACGTACGTGCCTCTGTTTGTGGGCACTACACAGGAAGGGGATGGTCATCCAACAGATCAGATACTGACTGGTTTGACCCCTCTGCCGAGCGAGATGGCAATTGGCGCCACTTGGACCCCTGATTTTGCCAAGCAGGTTGGAATTGTGCGTGGTCGTGAACTTGCCGCGCTTGGATTTAATTTCAATATTGGCCCGTCGCTTGATGTATTGGAATCTCCATCCTCTTCGGGCGGAGATCTGGGTGCCCGTGTATTTGGCGGTGACCCGTTTTGGGTGGGGGAGATGGGGCGTGCCTATGTGGACGGTTTGCACATCGGCAGTAAAAATAAAATTCTTGTCATTGCCAAACATTTCCCCGGTGTGGGCGGCGCAGACCGATTGCCTGAACAGGAAGTTTCCACCGTCCGTAAATCTTTGGAACAGCTTAAACAAATAGAGCTTGCGCCTTTCTTTGCAGTGACTGGAAATGCAGTCTCTGAGAGCAGCACCGTGGATGGTTTGCTGGTTTCTCATATTCGTTACCAGGGTTTTCAAGGGAATATCCGAGCTACCACAAGGCCGATCAGTTTCGATTCGCAGGCTTTGAGTCAAATATTGGCCTTGTCTCAATTTGCCTCCTGGTATGCGAACGGCGGTCTGGTTGTGAGCGACGATTTGGGCAGCCCTTCCGTCAGGGATTTTTATGCTTCCGGCGGCGGTCAATTTTTTGCGCGTGTTGCTGCCCGGGATGCCTTCCTGGCTGGGAATGATATTTTGTACCTTGGCAATATCGTTTCAAATGATGCGCCGGATACGTTCACTACGACCACTCGTATCATTAATTTCTTTGTGCAAAAATACAACGAAGACCCTGCTTTTGCCCAGCGCGTGGACGCCTCCGTGGCCCGCATTCTGGCTGCGAAAATGGGGCTCTATGGGAATTTTGTTTTCAACAATGTTGTGGCGAATGGTGACCAGTTGTCGGACCTGGGCTCGGATATTTCAGTTACGTTTGCAGTGGCTCGCAATTCAGCAACCTTGATCAGCCCCTCCCTGTCTGACCTGACCTCTGTCATACCCCTTCCTCCCCAGCCAAATGAGCGCCTCGTTTTTCTTACGGACACTGTAAATGTAAAACAATGTGCCGACTGTACCCCCCAGCCGTTATTTGCTGTGGATGCGCTTGAAAGTGTAATTTTACAGTTGTATGGTCCCCAAAGTGGAAACCAAACCGAGGGTTTTCGGCTTACTTCTTATTCGCTTGAGAATGTCCAGGCTTTGCTTGATAAACCGGAAGATAGTCAGTTTATGATCGAAGATATTGACCGGACGGACTGGATCGTCATTTCAGTGACGGATGCGTCGGCGGGTCAGCCCGCGCTTATCAGCCGTTTCTTGCGTGAACGCCCCGACCTTTTGCGGGATAAGAATGTGATCCTCTTCTCGTTCGGTGCACCTTATTATTTTGATACCACCACTATTTCCAAACTGACGGCTTACTACGCGCTTTACAGCAAACAGCCTCAGTTCGTGGATGTTGCCGCCCGACTTCTCTTTCAAGAGATGACTCCTGTTGGCGCATCTCCGATCTCGGTCTCAGCGGTTGGATATGATTTGATCTCTGTCATGTCCCCAGATCCCGCACAGATTATTCCGATCTTTCTGGACCTGTCACCTGTTCCAGTCACCCCGGGCTCTTTGCTTACGCCTGAGCCGACGCCAATTCCGCTCTTTCGAATTGGCGACACCATCGCAATCCGTACCGGTGCGATTCTCGATAAAAATGGACATTCCGTTCCAGATGGGACGGTTGTGCAGTTTTCCATGCTCCTGACAGGCGAAGGCGGCGGAATTTTACAGCAGGTGGAATCAGTTACAACACAAGGCGTGGCGCGGGCATCCTTTGGTTTGGATAAGCCGGGTTTGTTGGAGATTCGCGTTTCCAGTGAACCCGCCGTTATTTCCGAAGTTCTGCAATTGGATGTCTCTCAGTCCGGCGCTGTGGCTGTGACGGTGGTTGTGCCGGAGTTGACCCAGTCTATTGTTGAGCCGACGCCTGAAGCACCTGTTGAAGTGGAAATAGATCCCTACATCTCTGAAGATGGGTTTCCGCGTTTTTCTGCCTGGGTCGTTGCCATGTCGGTTATTCTTGCGAGTGCCTGGATCGCCTATATTGTTCTCGTGCGCATTTCCAATCGCAGATCCGCCTTGCGTTGGTGTTTGGGTATTCTGTTGGGTGGTTTGCTTGCCTATAATTTCCTTACCTTGGGGCTGTTTGGAATTACGAATTTGATGATTAACAGCAGCGTATCCGGGGTGATCACCTTCGTGATTTTTGGGGAGCTGCTTGGTTTTGTCGGCGGTTGGATCTGGTCACGCAGGTAATAGGACATATGTCTCAACATTGATTAATAAATAAATGATATTATCCCGCCACCCTTAGGTTAGGAGAATACAAAATGGCGACCCAGAACAAGAACAAGGAAAAACAACCTCCCATTTTATTTGAGAAGACCCAGAGCATTATCAAGCAGGTCAATAAGCTGCTTGGCGGAACCCTGGTGACTTACTTCAACAACCCGCGCGGCAGCGTCTGTCATGATGATGTGCTGGCGTTGTTCGAGTTATTGGAAAAGATCGGCCATCAGGAAAATATCTATCTTTTCATAAAATCCAGCGGCGGAAATGGGCAAGCCTCCCTGCGGATCGTAAATCTGCTGCGCCAGTATTGCGAGCAGATGGTGGCTGTGATTCCGCTGGAATGCGCTTCCGCCGCAACGATGATCACTCTCGGGGCAAATGAGATCCAGATGGGCCCAATGGCATATCTTACATCGGTGGACACATCTCTTACTCATGCGCTTTCCCCGATCGATCGCGATAATGACCGCGTGAGCGTCAGCCTGGATGAATTGAATCGTGTCGTGAAACTGTGGCAGGCTCAAGGGTCCGATACGAGCGAGAATCCATATCAGCAGCTATTCCAGCATGTGCATCCGCTTGTCATTGGCGCGGTAGACCGTGCCGAATCCTTGTCCATCATGTTGTGCAAGGAATTGCTTGCCTATCATATTGAAGATGAAAAGGTGGCTGAAAATATTGCCGCTACCTTAAATTCAAAATATCCATCGCACGGGTATCCAATCCTGATCGAAGAAGCCAAACGCATTGGTTTGAAAGTGAATCATCTATCTCCAGAGATCAATACGCTTTTGCTGGAGTTGAATGAACTCTACAGCGAGATGGGTCAGCGGGCTACTACCGACTTTGACGACACGCATGCGCATGGAAATGAGATTCTCAATATTTGGGAGTCGACAGGTGTGCTTGTGTATTACCAGCAGGACAAGGATTGGTTTTACCGCACCGAAGAGAGACGCTGGATTTCGCTCAACGACAACAGCAGTTGGCGGCGGGTGGCAAAAAACGGCGGCAAGGTGGAAAAATCCATTTTGCATATTGCGTAACTTTTGGAGCATGCAGATGACTGTGTGCTCTTTTTTTGGGTTTGTCGTAAAAAAACCTCCCATTGCAAAACCTTTGCAAAACCTGTGCAATGTAGTATAATCTTGATATTCAAACTTTGAGATTTCAATATCTGTAAGGAAGACATGGAAATAAAAAATCAACTCAAATTCAATGACCCCGCGCCCGATGTGAAGTTATTGGGTGCGAATGGCAAGCCTGTGCAGCTTTCTTCCCTGTGGGAGAAGAGTGTGCTGGTGCTGGCGTTTACCCGTCATTTTGGATGCCCGCAATGCAAAGAGATGATGGATCAATTGATCGGCGCGCATCAAGCCTTAACCGAGAAAGGGCTGCGCCTTGCGATCATTTCCCACGCCTCGGCGGAAGCTGCCAAAGCTTTCTGTGATCAGCGCGCCCCCAGCGCAATATGTCTGGCAGACCCGGATCGGACTGCCTATCGTGCTTATGGCTTGTACCAAGGTACAGCATGGCAAACCCTGCTTTCACCGCGCATTTGGCTGTCCAACCGCAGGCTGGCACGCCAAAAAGGATACAAACCCGAACTTCCACATGCAGGGCAGGATGCCTATCAAATGTCCGATACCTTCATCATCGGCACGGATGGGCGAGTCCGCCTGCCGTACTATTATGAAGATATTGCCGATCATCCTCCCGTAGACTTGATTTTGCATGGAATCATGGGTGTGGATTGGAATAAGCCTTTTGATTCGAAGCCCGTTATCTAAAATACATTTGAAAGAAGCATCATGAAGAATATTTTTCTTGCAACATATCTCGCCATCAAAGAAGTGGTCCGCAACAAAGGTCGTTTTCTACTTGTGGCATTGGTGATCGCACTGATCACATTATTGGTCTTGTTTATTGCTGCGCTTGGCGAGGGACTTGCCAATGGCAATCGTCAGTATGTGGCAAATTTAGACGCACAGCTTGTCGTCTTTTTGGAGAAATCAGACTATAGCATTTCATCCAGCCGCCTGGAAACGAATACAGTGAAATCTGTCCGCCGTGTGGATGGCGTCGCAGATGCGGGCGCGATTTACACATCCAGCACAGAGATCGTCTCTCTGCCTGAGCCTCTGAAAGTATCCATGCTTGGAGCAGAACCCGGCAGACCAGGCATGCCTCCGATCCTTGATGGCCGTGAATTTCGCGGCGGGGAAGCCCGTGAAGCTGTCATAGATCGCAATGTGGCGCTGCGTACCGATATTCAGGTTGGCGATACCATCCAGATCCGCTCCACACAAGGTACGGAAGATGAATTTTTTGAATTAAAGATCGTTGGTTTGGTGGAGGGTCAGTCATATTTCTTCCAGCCCACGATCTTTGTTCCAGCTGCAACCTGGGAAAAGATCCGTCCCCAATCCGAATCGGAGTTGACCAGTGACACGCCTTACCCCAACATCATTGCGGTCAAGTTGACGGACCCTTTGCAGACGGAAGCAATGTCTGCAAGGCTGACAGAGAAGGTTACTAACATTGAAGTTGCCGATATTGATACTACCATCAACAATATTCCCGGGTACTCTGCCCAGCAAGGGACAGTCCAAACGCAGGGAGTCTTTACCTTGCTCATCGGTATTCTTGTCATCGGCGGTTTTTTCCAGATTCAAATATTGCAGAAAGTTCCGCAGATCGGCGTTTTGAAAGCCATTGGTTCTTCAAATGGCGTGGTGGGTCTGTCCGCTGTGATTCAAATCATTTTTGTGACTGCGCTCGGGGTGGGGATTGGAGGCGGTCTGACGTATTTGTTCTCACTCGGCTTCCCTCCCACGATTCCACTGGTTTTCAATGGCGCGCGTTCTTTGATCGCAATCGCATTGCTTTTGGCGATTGGCCCCTTTGGCGGGATGGTCTCCATTATTTATGCAGTTCGTATTGAGCCGCTTAAGGCTCTTCGGTTGGGGTAGGTGAAAAAATGTCTACTATAGCTCTTGAAGTTCGTGACTTGGTAAAGTCTTTTTCGTTGGACGGCGCAACCATCAACGCCGTGGATCATGTTTCATTTCAGGTAAAGTCTGGAGAGTTTGTGGCGTTGGTGGGCCCAAGCGGTTCGGGTAAGACCACGATGTTGTCTATTTTGGCGGCTTTGCTCACTCCAACCAGCGGGCAGGTGCTGATCGACGGACAGGACCTTGCCCAAATGAATGAAAAACAGCGTGTAAAGTTGCGCCGCGAAAAGATCGGCTTTACTTTTCAGTCGAATAACTTGATCCCGTTTTTGTCTGCTCGTGAAAATGTGGAATTCATGCTGCGATTGAATGGAAGACTGGATCACGCCAGCCGCATCCGTTCGGATGAACTGCTTGCGCGGCTGGGACTTTCAGACCGTTTGCATAACCTGCCTGCGCAAATGTCTGGAGGTCAACAGCAGCGAGTGGCGATTGCCCGTGCGTTGATCCATAATCCCGCGGTGGTTTTGGCTGACGAGCCAACTGCATCGTTGGATACCGAGCGGGCTTATCAAGTTGTGGAGACTTTTGCGAATCTCATTCATGAAAATGAACGCGCGGGCATCATCGTAACGCATGATTTGCGCATGTGCCAGTACGTGGATCGTGTTCTACAAATGCAGGATGGCAAGCTGGTACGTATCTATGAAGATAAAAAAGAAATAATAGAGCTTGCACGCGGAACGATCCACTAATTTTGCGACGAAATAAAAGGCTTTTGAGATGTTCTCAAAAGCCTTTTATTTTTCCAGTAATTTCTTTGTGTCCGTCATGTCGTATTTTGCCTGACAGGATGTGAACAGTGTAAGCGCTTTTTCAAGATTGATCCTGCGTAAATCCCCTTCTGCGTGTCTGCCGATTTCGCGCAAGGCAACAGCTTCGTCCCATGGCATGGAAAGCCTTCTTGCGGACTGGGCGCTTGCTTGCCAGTCTTTTTGCGCCGATTCCCTTCTTCCTTTCATCCATTTTTGCGTGCCGCGATACAACAGATAACTGGGTTCTCCAATTGGAAAGGCTGGTTTAAATTTCCTGAGCATTTTTTGCAGCGACTTGAAAGTTTTTTGGATTTCACTTTCTGTCTGCCAGCCGTGGACGTTAAAACTCTTCTTTTGCTCCCACATCTCAAGAGTGATTTGTGAAAGGATCCGGTATGAAACCAGCAGGGAATAAACCTGCGGTGGAAGTGAAATTAAGATTGGCAATGCCTTCGCCATGGCTTTGACTGCCTCTTCTTCATTCCCCAATCTCCAGTTTGCCATGGCACGAATGCTGTTTAAATGAGCGATATTGATCGGCGTAGGATCGAGCAGTTCACCACCTTTTGCGTTTTGAAGGGCTTGCTGGAATTCCCCGTGAAGGTTGTGAAGGAAGGAAATCCCATACGTCGCCCAGGTGCGGTGCAATTGATTTCCAGATTTATTTGCTTGCGCTATCAGGCTATTGTAATGTTGTTTGCTCCGTTCAAAACTAGCACCGCGATAGAATTCCAATCCAGCCAGGACGGTTTCTGCATCACCTTCAAGATGGTTGTCCGACGCGCTGATGGACAGTTCTTTTGCCTTTTGCAAAGCTGTTCGAGACGCATCCCATTCCGCGATGCCGAGCTGGTATGTACCTACAGCCAGATACGTCCATACCTGGGAGCGGGGATTATCCACTTGTGCAGAGGCTTCAATGGCTTTTTCCGTATAGTGCTTTGCCAGTTTATGATTGGGGATAAAGCCAAAGATTGCACTGGCAGAACCCAGCGCCCACACGCGGGCTGGAGACATACTGCCGCCGTCTTCAGAAAAATTCAAACTGCCCAGGGTATGAAAAAACATCGGCAGGCTTTCGAGCTTAATATAATTCACGTGGCCCAGATAGGTAAAAATTTGCGCCACTTCCTGAAGTTCTTTGTCCTTATCCTTTAACCGTCCAAGAAAAATATGCGGGAAACGAAGATGCAGGTTTTGGATGAACCACTGTGCCGCTAGACCAAAAACAACGCCCATGGATGTGGCTGGGCTGGGATGCTTAAGGATGAAAACTGCTTTGCGGAGATGTTTCCGCGCTGAGTCCATATCTCCGAGCCCCATTAGCGCTTCACCCATGCGCCTGAGCCAGAATGCCCGTTTCAATGGGGGGATGTTTAAATCCCTTTCATTGTCTGCTTTTTCAAGCGCCTGCGAAAAGAACTGGATCGCCTCTCGGTAGGTGCCATTTCGGAAAGCCATTTCGCCTGACTTTTCAAGGTACTCGATGGCTTTTTGAGGAACATCTGCCTGTTTCCAGTGATGTGCCAGGACTGGGTAATAGGTGATGATATCCTGCATGAAGGAACCTTCATACCATTCGGCGATGGCTCGGTGCAGGGAGCGTCTCTGCGAGTAGAGCAACAGGTTATAAGCCACTTCCTGCGTAATGATGTGTTTGAATAAATACGACACTTCAGGATCGGGCGTATCAAGGATGGTCAGCTCTTGTTTTTCCAGATTGGATAAATATTCCGGTAATTCATCCAGCTCGGATTTGATCGGGTAAATGGCAGACAATTCTCGCAGGGCGAAAACTCTCCCGATAACGGAAGCAACTTTCAGGGTGAGTTGATGCGAAGGCGGCATTTTGTCGATGCGGCTGGTGATCACTCCTTCCAGTGAGCCTGGCAGGTTGAGTTCCTCCAAATCCCCCGCAGCGGAAGTGATGCGGCATTCATTATCTTTGATTTCGATGAAGCCGCTGTCGCGCAAAGCGTAAGCCAGTTCCTCGCTGTAAAAGGGGTGACCCTCCGCCTTGTTCCGAATAAACGTGACAAGTTCATTTGGTAATTTTTGCACATTCAATCGTTGCTGAAGCAGGGTTTCGATGTCTAGATTGCTGAGCGGCGCGAGCGATAAAAATCGCGTGAGTTGCATTTCCCGTATTTGCTTGAAACTCATCGGCGCATTCACACCCATGGGGCGTGCAGTGATCACGACCAGCAGCGGCGTGACCCGTTGCACGGCAAGAGTTAATAATGCCCAGGAGCCTGAGTCCAGCCAATGCACATCTTCAATTACAAGTGCGATGGGAGTGCGCGAGGCTGCTTGCGAGAGCCGTTCAATGATGAGATGATGCATGGCATTTGCGCGAGCATCGCCGATTATATTCTTTGTGCTTTCATTATCCGGGATGGCAAACGGCAGCACTGCACTTAAAAGGGGCGCGCGCTCTTTGAGTTCGGCATTCTCATTCATCAAATTTTCGAAAACGAGTTTTTGTTCTGTAATGCTTTCCTGCTCATCGAGGTTGAATATTTTTTTTGTAATATCCTTCCAGACGTGATACGGAGTGCCCTGCTCAATCGCTTCCCCAAGACCAAGCAGAATATTTACATTCATCGCGCCGGCCTGGCGGTATAGCTCCTCCACCAGCCGCGATTTTCCAAACCCTGCTTCACCTTCGATGGTGATCACCCTGCTTTCTTTTGTGATCAAAGCACGCAAGGCTTCCGCAATGGCAAACCGTTCCTCTTCACGCCCGATCATGTCGGTCAATGCAATTTGTCCTTTGCCTTTTGCATGACGCGCCTGCGGAATAAAAATGGGCACTGGATGAGACTTGCCGCGGATGTTGATGGGATCCATTGAAATAAAATCCACGCGGCTTTTGGCGCCTTCATATGTGCTTGTATCACAGATGATCTGAATCAGTTCTCCTGCAGGCGTGCTCATATTTTCTGAAATGGCGTGCATTAATCGCGCCGCCAAATTCACCGCGTCGCCATTGATCGTATATTCCCTGCGTTTTTCATTGCCGATCACGCCGCAGAACATGCGCCCTGTGGCAATGCCAATGTAACATCCCAGCCCCAGTTCTTTCACCGCAGCGAGAATATCCTGTGCCGCAAGAACCCCGCGCAAGGGATCGTCTTCATGCGAAAATGGCGGAAGCCCAAAAGCTGCCAACAGCGAAACTCCCTTCTCATCCACTGCGATCTTGTTGACGCTGCCTTCATAGCGATAAATAGTACTTTGCAAAATTTGCGCAAGCTGTTGTGCCAGGTCGGTATCTGTTCCGCGCGTCATTTCAGGGATGTTGATGAAGAGACTTGTAACACGCCGAAGTTCTGCAAGCCAATCCGATTGTCCGGCGTCGATGCGTTTTGCAATTGCACCGGGGATATACGATCTCAGTGCGGGGATGCTGTCTTCTTTCAGGTTGAAGTAACGAGGCGCCTCTTTCGGGATCTGGGAGTTGACCCCGGACAATAGCATTCGCCCCTCTTCAGCTGGAACGCCAACCCCAAATTTCTTTATCTGTTTCCACGCCTCCACAGAAACAATGATCTGCCCGGGCTTGAGAGTCTTTTGAGCCATACTGATCTGATCCAACGCATCGCCAGTGATGACCATTTCCCAGCGGTTGAACACGCCGCCAAGGCCAGTCAATGCGATTTGTCCCGCCCCCAGTGCGATGCGTGTGGAAAGAGTATGGCCGCCTATGCGGAAAGTTTCCAGTTTTTTGCGCGCTTCAAGAGCTGTTTGGGCTGCAAGCAGGCTTGCTTTTTCAAGATTGTTGTATTGCCAGATGACCAGCAAACCATCGCCCGCAAATTTGATAATATCCCCGCCGTAACTTTTTATGATGTTGATCCATTGCCCGTAAAAATCATTTAAAACGGCAGAAATATCCTCTGCGCCGGAAGGTCCCCTTGCTGCGAATTGCTCTGTCAGTGCGGTGAATCCTGAAATATCAACAAAAAGGACAGCCGCCTGATAAAATTCTCCAAACGGTTTGTTTGGAGGCGTTGGTTCGGCTGCGATCCTTTTTTGAAGAATATCTGGAATATAGCTTTTTAGTGTGTCAATCAGGGATAACGACATGGATGGGACCTGGGTCCTCAACAATTAAATATGGTTTTGTATTATATCGTGGCAGGATTAATTTGAATACTATCACGGAGGTCTGGATTTTTGGGAAAACTGCTTTTATCCGCCATGGAAGAATGAATCCATCACAGGTGCGATGTTTTCTGGGATATCCTCATTCCATGCGCCGCCGTCAATGAATTCCCCTGTGGGTTTCCCCTGTTCGTCCAATTTGAAATAGACAGGGATTGCCTCTACATTGAAATTCTCGACCTTGCCATTCTCCCAGCCCCATTCATCGACATCCAGTTTGATGATATAGGTTCCATCGTACGCTTTGAGCATTAATTCGTTCTTAGCCTCCAAATGTTTTTTGATCGCCTGGCATGGAGGACACCAATCTGCATCGAACTCAACAACGGGGAGCAGGCCAGCCGCAGCCGCTTTTTCTGTCTCTGCTGCCAGCATCTCATTCAGATTCCCATCTTTGGGATGTAAGCGGACTTCGGTAAATCCGATCAGTTCCTTGGGTATTGAACCTGCGGGTGTATTTTCTGTGCGCGGGGGATTTGCTGGCACGCCCGGATTTGAATCCTGGGGAAACAAAGTGCTGCAAGATAGAACGAATAGGGTAGTAAGAATCAAGAATAAATTTTTATTCATTTTTTCCCTGTGTATCATTGAATGGGCGGAATACTTAAAGTGATGATTTGATTCATAACGGGTGGTTTACATCCCCGGTCGTTACAAGCCATGTACGTGATACTGACTTCATCATTCACCCAGTCTTTTGCAGTTGGTAAGTGGACCGGCAGAGTGAGAGTCACAGCACCTGCAGGATAGACCAATAAGTCCTTCGGTTCAAATTCAGGGATGTTTGCAGGGGCGCTTTCCACTAACTCGCCTGCTGCTTTCATCCTGCTGTTCTGCGTAAGCTCAAGCAACGTGGGCCTGCCGAGCCCATCCACGCCATTACGTGGAATATCCTTGCTGTAGAGATGGGAGCCGTCCGGCGGTGCAAAGGATGCGATAATCGCATCCTGTCCATTTTGTGGCGTGCTCAGATAGATCGAAACGGTCACGCTGTTTTTGGTGAAGGTTTCGAGCAGCAATAGATCGCTCTTTGATCCCGAACAGGCTGAAAGAACAAGGATTGAGGCAATGCTTAGTAAAATGAATTGAAAATACTTTTTCAAGGGCATATCCATGATTATACGACAACAAAAATATTCCCTGCCGGTTTTTACCGACAGGGAATATTTCCTTTTGCTGAAAGCTGTTCACTAAATAGCTTTTAGGCGGTTTCCAAATACTTTTCGATCTCGTAATCGGTCACACGCAGGCGGAACTCATCCCACTCTTCCCATTTCGCGCGCAGGTACGCCTCAAAGAGGTAATCGCCGAGAGCAGATTTTAACACTTCGTTCTTTTCCAATTCACTCAGAGATTCAGCCAATGAGCCGGGCAGTTCGGTCACTCCCAACTTGGTGCGTTCTTCCTTGTTCAGGTGATAGAGATTGATGTTGTTCAACGCCTTTGGAGCCTTCATATTCTTGTCAATGCCATCGAGGGCAGCGGCAAGCATCACTGTGAAAGCCAAGTATGGGTTCGAGGACGGGTCAGGGAAGCGCAGTTCGGCGCGGACAGCCTTGTCGCGTCCTTCGGTGTAGCGCGGAATACGGATCAGTGCCGAGCGATTCTGTTGAGCCCAACCGATGTACACGGGTGCTTCGTACCCGGGAACCAAACGCTTGTATGAGTTCACGGTTGGGGCTACTACGCCGGCGAGCGCACGGGCATGCTCCAGTTGCCCGGCAATGAAGGAATAAGCCAAAGGTGAAAGATGAGCCTCATCCTTTGCGTCAAAGAAAAGATTGGTGCCTGTCTTGATGTCGAAGAGGGATTGGTGACAGTGCATGCCAGAGCCGTTGATGCCGTACACAGGCTTCGGCATGAAAGAGGCGGTCAGCCCGTTTTGGGCGGCAATCGCTTTTACGGTGTACTTCAAGGTCAGGACATTATCCGCAGCCTTAAGCGCATCTGCAAAGCGGAAGTCAATTTCATGCTGGCCGAGCGCAACTTCATGATGTCCCACTTCCACATCCAATCCCATTGCGTCCAGCGCGTCCATCAATGCAGTGCGGACGACCACGGCTTCATCAAAGGACGAAAAATCAAAGTAACCGCCCGTATCGTGGGGGACGGGGTGAACACCATGTCCGTTGGCAGCCTTAAACAAGAAGAATTCAGGCTCAGGCCCAATATTGAGCATCCAGCCGCGGGCGGCAATTTTCTTGAGGATGCGCTTCAAGGCGCCGCGCGGGTCGCCGTCGAAGGGATCGCCGGCAGGTGTGAAAATATCGCAGAACACGCGTGCGCGCTTTGAATCCGGCGCAGACCACGGAAGCACGGCATAGGTTTCAGGGTCGATTTTCAGGCGCATATCACTTTCCTGAATGCGGGCAAACCCTTCCACAGATGAGCCATCGAACCACGCGCCATCCTTCAAAACATCTTCAAGGTGGCGGATCGGCATATCCACACTCTTTACCGCGCCCATCACATCGGTGAATTGAAGCGACATGAATTTGACATTATCTTCCTTGACTTTCTTAAGCAAATCTTTTCCGTCCATTTTACATTTCTCCTTTTTGAATTATGAATTCGGACACTGCAATTTGGCATCCGTGAATTGACTATTGCTCAATGACTGCTTTTCAACGCATCTTGCTGCGCTTCTTTCTTAACCTGGGGCTTGCTCCTGCTATTAATGAACATGACCGACCCGACAATGATCGCTGCTGCCAGCCAGATGCGCGGCTCCAGCGGCTCATTACCAAGCCAGCTGCCGAGAAGAACCGCCACAATGGGATTGACATACGCATAGGTTGCCACGAGTGAGATCGGCGCATTTTGCAACAACCAGCCGTAAGAAACGAACCCGATCAAAGAACCGATAAGGATCAAATATGAAAGCCCATAGATGGAGCGAAGGGAAACCGACGCAATATCCCAATTGCTTATTTCACCGGTAACCCCTGCAATGACGAATCCACCGAGGCTGCCCATTAACATCTGCGCCCCCGTGGACATTAAAATGGATTTTGGGAGGTCAGCCGTTTTGCTGTATATCGATCCCAGTGTCCAAAATAAGCAGGCAGAGAGCAATGCGATTACACCGAATGTGTTAAGGACCATACCGTCATCGTTTTTTGACGGACCTACAAGTACGTAAATTCCAATAAACCCAATCACGATACCGACAATGGCCTGCCATGTTGGTTTTACGCCGCCTGGACGAATACCCTCTGCAATCACCAAAAACATCGGGACAGATCCAATAATGAGTGCAGCGATCCCTGAGGGGATGAACTGCTCTGCCCAGGAGACAAGTCCATTGCCGCCAAGCAGAAGCAGGGTGCCGACAATGGATGCAGAAATCCATTGCTTGCGCGTAGGCATTGGCTGTCCTATGGAACGTTGCCAAATAATAAGGATTGCACCGGAAATCATAAAGCGTATCCCTGCCTGAAGGAACGGTGGAATGGTCTCAATTGCAATTTTGATTCCCAGATAAGTAGAACCCCAGACGATATATAAGGCTATTAAAGCTATCCAGATTTTTGTTTTCATTTTTTCCTTTTTACATAGATGTCATCATGCCTGGCTTGCACTGAATTCTCTTGCGAGGATCACTTTCTTTCGGGCCGAGCCATACAAATAATTTCCAAAATCGCCATTTTTGCGGATCACACGATGGCATGGGATCAAATACGCGATTGGGTTGTGTCCAACTGCCGAGCCGACGGCGCGCACCGCTTTGGGATTGCCGATCTCCGCTGCGAGGTGTTCGTAAGTGGTAACTGCTCCTGATGGAATGCTGAGCAGCGCTTCCCAAACTTTGATCTGGAAATTGGTCCCGCGAAGATGAACCTTGAGAGGCGTACCAGTTCCCAGTTCCGAAAAGATGCGTGTGACCAGCGGGGCAGTGGACTTGTAATCTTCGATCATCTCTGCCTGCTGCCAATCTGCGACAAGGCTGTCAATCACTTTCCCTTCGCTTGCATCCACGAAACTGAGATTGCAAATGCCGCGCTCGGTGGTTGCAATAAGGCACTTTCCAAACGGAGACGGATGAATTCCGTAGCGGATGGTGAGACCCGCCCCGCCGGTTTTGTATTCACCCGGCGTAACCGCTTCGGTGTTTACGAAGAGATCATGCAGGCGCCCGAGGCTGGAAAGCCCGATCTTGTGCGTGGTCTCCAGCAAGTTCTCAGACTGGCTGAGCAAACGCTTGGCATGTTCTTTTGTAAGAAATTGCATGAAGCGTTTGGGACTGATGCCCGTCCAGTGAGTGAACAAGCGCTGGAAATGATACTCGCTCAGTCCGACAGCAGAGGCGATTTCTTCCAGTTCAGGCTGACGCTGCACATTTGCCTCGATGAACTGAATGGCTTGCTCGATCAATTTGTAATGCTGTGAAGGTTCAATTGTATTGTCCATATCAATCTCCTTTTTGATGTTTGAGATTGTATTTGGAGACTTGCGTTGGGGCGACCCGATTCTTGCTCATTTCCAACTGCCTTGAGGTTGGCGGATTGTTCAAAGCATTTTAGCCCTTTTTCATCCGTCTCGTCAGGTTCGTGGGTTGCATAAAAAAACAGGCATGCCCGGGCACACCTGTTTTAATACATGCTGGTATTAAAAAGAAACGCCCTTCCAACTCCTCAAGGCAATTGACCGAACTTGATCAATTCTCTTGTTCACCGCGTCCGCCTTGTCCCACACGTCGCCGCGTGGTTTTCGGTGGCGAGCAATAGAGTTTTTTTAAACTCCTTTGCTCAATTCCGCTTTCTTTGGAAGGGAGAAGGAAGCCAGTGACCTGGCTTCAGAGGCATCCGCTGATCTATCCGATTTTCTCACCTCGCCTCGACCCTCTCCGAAAGAGAGGGGAGCTTGGTAATTAGCGTCCCGTTCGCACGGGAGAACCTCCACCTCGTGATCTTGCTGCGCAAGACCCAGCCGCTTGTATCTCCGTTATTTAATTGTGACTAACCAATGGCGGCGATTTTACATGCCGCCATGAGATTCTGTCAAGCCGAAAAGTACAAACAAAAGGCCCCGCTTTTGCCGTGTATCACCAGGTTTTGAACCTGCATGTGCAGGTGGGTCCCTACCTAGAAACGCCGCCTTGGCTCAGGCCTATCGCGTTATTTCTAATTAAGTTAAGGACCCTTTTAGTAGGTATTGGCTCAAAACGTGAAGGCAATATCACGAACAAAGAAGGGCCATATTTCTTATACCATACTCCTAAATGGGGGGATAGATAAAAATTAAATATCCACATTACAGCCTATTAATAATCGAATTGATTTTCTAAAAGTTTTGTGCTACGCTAAACATGTTGTGCACCAACTTATCTTATGGAGGTAGAAATGGCGAGAGTTCCCGGCATTGACGTTTCATATTGGGATGCAGGCATAGATTGGCCCAAGGTCCGCGCAACAGGGCAGCGTTTTGTTTTTGTGAAAGCCACAGAGGGAATTACCTATAAGGATTCCACTTTTAAATTCAACTGGTCAGGGGCAAAATCCGCGGGGCTTTTACGCGGCGCGTATCACTTCTTCCGCTGCAATGTGGATGCGAAGAAACAGGCCGATTATTTCATTGACTATGTCAAATCCTTCAAAGATGATGCGGAACTTCCGCACGTTCTTGACCTGGAAACGAACGACGGCATGACCAAGGAAAAGATCGTTCCCGCGGCGAAAGTCTGGCTCGATCGTGTGGAAACTGCCTTTGGAAAAAAGCCCATTATTTATTCCGGTCAATACTTTTTGCAGGATTATTTGGTCGTCGCCGGCGGCGGTCCCCCTGCATGGGCCAAGGATTATCCGCTTTGGATCGCGCAATATCCAAACCAGTACATGGAAGAGTCAAAACCATTCCTGCCGCGCGGCTGGTTCAACTGGGCATTTTGGCAGTACAGCGATAAGGGTGTTGTCAACGGCATCAACGCCTCGGTGGATATGAATGTCTTCAACGGCACGCTGGAGGAATTGTACAAATTTGCCGGCGCAAAGATCCCCAACCAGACGCCAAAGACGCACACCGTAAAAAAAGGCGACAGCTTTGAATCGATCGCCAATGATTACGGGGTTACTGTCCGCGAATTGGTAATGGCGAATCCGCAATTGCTTGTGACTGGCGATAAATTGACCGTCCCCGTTGCGATTGCCATACCCCAGGAAAGCGCCTCTTCCTCCACGCCGACAACTGGTTCTACGACTGGGACATCCGCCACTGCCCAGCGGACGTACACCGTGAAAGCAGGCGACAATCTTTCGATCATCGCGATCAAATTCGGGACGACGGTTGCGGCAATTGCCTCTGCCAACGACTTGAAGAATATCAACAATATCAGTGTGGGACAGGTGTTGAAGATACCGTAATTGAATAAAAAAACTCGGAGGTCTTCAAGACCTCCGAGTTTTGATTTAAGGATAAATTCTCTTGATCGTCCTTGGGAAGGGAATCGCCTCGCGGATGTGTTCAATGCCGCACATCCAGGCGGTGACGCGCTCGGTGCCCATGCCAAATCCCGCGTGAGGGACGGAGCCGTACTTGCGCAACTCCAGATACCACTTGAACGCTTCCTCGGGCAGGCCTTCCTTCTGAATGCGTGCCAGCAACTTCTCAGGGTCGCTCATGCGCTCGGAGCCGCCGCAGATCTCGCCGTAGCCTTCGGGGGCGAGCAGATCCACCGATTTGCAGACCTCAGGACGATCAGGCCACGGTTCCATGTAAAAGGCTTTGACTGCGGACGGGTAACCATAGACGAAGACAGGCTTATCGTACAGTTTGGTGATCTCGGTTTCGTGAGGCGCGCCGAAGTCCATGCCCCATTCGAACTTGAGTAGTTCCTTCTTTTCGGGGTCTGTCTCTTTTTCATACAGTTCGATCAAGTATTTCGCCGCATCATCATAGGACATGCGCGGGAACGGACCAACGACACTTTCCAGTTTGGAAATATCACGCCCGAGGAATTTCAACTCGGCAGCGCAATCTTTCAACACGGACTGGGCGATGTGGGTGATGAGACCTTCTTCAATGTCCATGAGCTGGTCAAGGTCGCAGAAAGCGATTTCGGGTTCGAGCATCCAGAACTCGGTCAAGTGGCGACGCGTTTTTGACTTCTCCGCGCGGAAGGTGGGACCGTAGCAGTAGACTTTTCCGAACGCGAAAATATTCGCCTCGTTATACAGTTGACCTGTTTGCGCCAAATAGGCAAAGCCTTCATCGAAGTAGGGCGTCTCGAAGAGAGTGGTCGTCCCTTCGGCGGCGGCGGGGGTGAGGATGGGGGTGTCGAGGTTGAAGAAGCCCTGACCATCCAAATACTCGCGCACCGCAGACATGACCCGCACGCGCACGCGCAGGATCGCCCATTGACTCTGCATACGAATCCACAGGTGACGGTTGTCGAGCGCAAAGTCCACGCCGTGGTCTTTGAGCGCCATCGGGTAATCCACTTCGGCGGCTTGGACGACTTGCAAGTCCTTGATGCCGACTTCAAATCCGCCGGGGATGCCGGGCGCGCGTTTGTCTTCGCGGACAGCACCGGTGAGGATCACCGAAGATTCTTGCGGCAGTTTGGAGATGGTTTCGAAGAGTTCGGGCGTCAGGTCACCTTTGAAGGCGACGCATTGGATGAAGCCTGAGCCATCGCGCACGAGCAAAAAGACCAGCTTGCCCTTGTCCGTGCGGTTGTAGACCCAGCCCTTGAGGACGACGTCCTGCCCGACGTAGTTTGAAATTTTTGAAACGCTGACGTGTTCGGTCATGAAGATAGTTCCTTTGATCTAAAAGTTTTATTGATTATAGCAGATGGATTTATGTAAGCCTTGAGGAGGGCGAAATTTTTAACTATAAAGAAAGATTTTTATGCTGCAAATACGATGACGCTCAATAATTAAATATAAATTTATAGATATTGAATAATTTCCAAATACATTAAAAGAACAATCGGATTGTTTAAGAAACTTGATATATCATTTAAGTATAAGATGGTTGAGGTTACAAGTAGATATAAAAATTCAATCACCCATCTTTGTTAGATGGATGATTCCATATAGCCGGTAGTTTATTTATTATCTCAATATTCTTAAAATAACGAATTTTCTCTAGACGACTATGCTTCTTGATCCACCCGGCCATTAAAGATATCCCTTCTTCGATTTCAACTTCTTTTCTTTTGCCGAAAATAGAATTTGATCTTTCTTGATTTGCGTAAGCGTGCAATACTTCGAATCTTTCAGGAAGATACTCTATTCTCTCTTTGGCGTTGAATTCATTAAGTATGACTTTTGCAATATAGTTGATACTATAAGGTTTGTCGCTTCCAATATTTATTGTTTCGTTGTATGCCCGATTAATATTAACGCTGTTGGCAATATCGGAAGCTATATTGGTAATAAAAGAGAAGGCGCGAGTTTGTTGCCCGTTCCCGAAAATCGTTAAAGGTTTGCCGTCTAAAATTTGACGAATAAAAATCCCAATAACATTTCGGTATCGATCATTGATATTTTGCTTTGGCCCGTAGACATTGTGTAAGCGTAAAATAATATAATTTAATCCAAACACATGATTTGCTGCTTGTAAGTCTAACTCAATGGCATACTTTGAGATTCCGTAAGGGTCTTGAGGTTTAGGAGGGGTATTTTCACTTAATGGAGAGGGCTGTGACCCGTAAATCGCAATCGAAGAAGAAAAAATAAAACACTTAATTCTGTGTTTGATAGATTCGTTTATAAGATTGACGCTCCCGATTAAGTTGTTGTTGTAGTTGAAGCGCCTAATGTGATGTGATAACCCTTCTGCTGCATAAGCTGCAAGATGGTACACGTAATCAAATCTGTGTTCTTTGAACAAGCTAGAAACAAGGTTTTGATTTGTAACCGATCCTTTGATAAAAAGAGCTTTCTTGGGGATGTTTAATAAATTACCCCCTTGTAAATTATCTAAGATAACAACTTCGTGCCCTAATTTCAAACAATTATCTGCAACATGAGAACCAATGAACCCCGCACCTCCAGTTACTAGCGTCTTCATTTTTATTTTCCTTTTTAATAAAGTTTAATTAATTTGTTACCTAGCTTTACCCCATGGAAAATAAAAATTATCATCTAGAGTTTCCATCCAATAGTAATCAGGAGATTTGTGGTTTTTGATTGCAACTTTAGTTGTAACTATGCACAATGTCTTAATATTTTCTTCTCTAAATCCGTGTGAAATGAAGAAATCTTTTGCCTTCGCTAAGAAATCACCAGACATAGCAAAATCGTCAACTATTAACATCTTTTTGTCTTTCCAGTCTAGTGTGCTTTCAGGTACATGCATAAACCATTTGCTTGTTTCTATCAAGAAAAAACCATTTATATGATTTTTGGAACCTTTGTCGCTTTTCCAAGAAGAGACGCCAACAAAAACTGGTAAATCATAATCAAATTCTTTCAAGAGTAAGTGAGCAAATGTCCCTCCTCGAAGTCCAGGAGTAAAGACTAAATCAGGACGAAAGCCCTTTTTCTGCTTAATTTTTGCTCCTAGATCGTTTGCGCAAGATAAAAAATCTGAAAATTCAAGCTTTTTTTTAGATTTTTCAAGCTCAAGGGATTTTTTCCCGTAGTAAATTGTCAACACTATACCAATAACCGTAGTAATAATAAAAAAATAATCTAGGAACATTTTAATACCTCATAATCTTTAATGGAAATATTATTTCAATTTGAGAATATCAAGCATTTGATCGTGAATTAATCCATTTGACACCAAAATGTTGCTGCTTGTTAAGTTATAATTATTTCCATCTTTTGTTGTAACGCGACCTCCTGCCTCTTGAATAATTAATAAACCAGCATATACGTCCCATGGCTTTATACCTAATTCCCAATACCCATCCAACCGTCCTTTTGCTGTCCATGCACAGTCTAATGTTGCAGATCCGATTCGTCTTATAGATTGAACTCTTAGGTGAAATTGGCTAAATTCCTTTAAATTATTAAGAGGGGTAGTACGAATATCGTAGGGAAACCCAGTGGCTATTAGTGCCTTTCCTATGTCTGTTTCGGTTGATACGCGTATGGGTTTGCCGTTCATTGTGGCGCCTTGGTGTAATGCCGCCGAGAATAATTCGTTATGAACTGGGTCAAATACAACACCCGCAATTGGCGTATCTCCTTTTAGTAAGCATATTGATACTGAAAAAGCTGGTATCCCATGAACAAAATTTGTTGTTCCATCTAATGGGTCAATAATCCATTGATATTCACTTTGAGTCTGGAAAGATTCGCTCTCTTCACTTAATATTGAGTATTCAGGAAATTCTTTTTGCAGGAAAGATAAAATGTATTCTTCAGATCGTTTGTCAGTATCTGTTACAAGGTCAATGTCGCCTTTATAATGTATTTCTTTGACATTTTCATAATTTTCTAAAATTATTTTACCTGCATTGCGCGCTACAATTTCCATTGAATTTAGAATATTTGATGTCATACTGCCTCGCGTAGAATAATCATTGGCTTGTCTTATTTAAGAACTGATGGTAAAAAAGAATTGCAAAGGCTGTTCTTGTATCAGTTATTTCCCCATCATATATCATTTCAAGTAACTTATCGATCTTGAAACTTGCTAATCTAATACCAAAAGGCTCATCTCCTTTTAGTCGAGAAGGCTCGAGGTTTTCCGCTAAGTAAATGTGTGCTGGGGCGTTACAGACATAAGATGTTTCCATATGGCATTTAGCTATCAATGTAATCTTATTGGGTTTGAATCCGATTTCTTCTTGAAGCTCTATGCTAATTTGCTCTTCAGGGTTTTTCCCCCACTCTACACCTCCACCTGGGAGTCTCCAAGTATTTGTTCCAATTGCTGGCTGAAAATAATTAATTAAAATGATTTTGTTATCGATAAGAGGAATAGCGTTTACACCAGTGTAAACATTAAAGCTGATAACCTCAAATGTATAGGGTGCTTTTTCCCCGAAATTAATATCGTGCTCTGTTACTGTAAATACTTTTCCGCTGAAAATATTTCTTTTAGCAAGTGTCTTGGCATTCATGGCTTCTCGTTTAATTATTTACCATTGATATTCTCTTTTTTTATTACTGCAGGTACTCCAGCAACGAGGACTCTTGAAGGAACATCTTCAACAACAGCGGCACCAGCACCTACAACGACATGATTGCCTATATTTAAGTGATCTATTAAGTTGGCGCCCATACCAATGTATGTGGAGTTTCCAATCTTACTTACTCCAGCAACATTTGCCCCCATTTGAATGGTGACATGATCGCCGATTTCAGTATGATGTCCAACTATCGCGCCTGTACCAATCCACACATGCTGACCGATTTTACAATGCGCTCCAATAACTCCCTTAGGTGCAACTAATGTTCCTTTACCAAAAATGGCCGTTTGAGATTTGAAAACAGAAGGGTGGATAATTGTGGCAAATTCCATTCCGATTTCAGTCACTTGAGTAGTGAATCTGCTTCTCGTTGTTGTAGCTAATGCGCAAATTGCCATATGAGTGTTGGTAAGTTGCTTTAATTCTTCGAACCAAATAATGGGTAATCCATTTAATTTGTTGCGCACTATTTTCTTGTTTTCATTCTCGGCAAATCCTTCAACTTGATACTCAGGCATGTCGCTAATAAAATCTGCAGCTTCTTCTGCTAGAGTGCGCGTTCCCAAAATTATTAGTTTCTGAGGTGTCATATAACACTTTGCTTTTAACTTTTATTTGATATATAAATTAGATATTGGGACAGATATTCAGGTTCTAAAATTGAATCAAGTACTCTTCTCTAAAAAATATAGGTATTTTTGTTTCCCTTTTGTTGCTCAATGAACTACATGAAAATAAGTATAGCATCGATAATATAATAAATCAATTATTTTATGTGGAGAGAAATTATTAAGATAGCTTTTCAACGATTTTTTGGAGGTGATGGAATTACAATTAATTCTATCAGCCTTGCCTTTCGTCGCGCGTTTGACTTACCAACCCGATGATAGTCATCTTCAAGATGACTATCATCGCTATGCCTACTTCAAATACGTATCCATCCACCTGAGGATGTGATTGAGCCGTGCAATGCGTCGGTCCGTTCTCCCGACGCGGGAAAGTCCATGCGGTTCTTCGGGGAAGCGCACGAATTCCGTCTCCACACCAGCGCGTTTGAGCGCCACAAAGGCTTGCTCGCCCTGTTCAATGGGACAGCGGTGATCGTGCTCGTTGTGGATGATGAGCGTGGGCGTTTTGGTTTCGCCTAAATATTTCACGGGCGACATGTTCCACAACTTGTCCATGCTCTCTTGCGGCGAGCCTGATTTTGCCCAGAATTGGAAGATCCAGTTGAAATCGCTCGAGCCCCACATGCTGACCCAGTTGGTCACACTACGCTGCGCCACTGCCGATTTGAAGCGGTTGGTATGCCCCACGATCCACAGCGTCATAAATCCGCCGTACGAGCCGCCGGTCACGCCCATGCGCTTGCTGTCGATGTACGGCTTCCTTGCCATGAGGTCTGCAAACTTCATCAGGTCTTCGTAATCCGGTCCGCCGAAATCGCCCCAGATCGCCTTCGAATGTTTTTCGCCGTAACCCCGTCCGCCGCGCGGATTGGTGAAGTACACCACGTATCCGTTCGATGCAAAATAATTGAACTCGTGCATGAAGAACTTGCCATACTGCGTCCACGGTCCGCCGTGAATTTCAAAGATCGACGGATAGGTTTTGTTCGGGTCAAAATTGGGCGGGAACATGATCCAACCTTGCAGGTCGGTGCCGTCCGCGCCTTTGTACCAAACCTCTTCCACCTTGGGCAATTTCACCGAAGCGAAGAAATCGCGATTGATGTGAGTCAAATAACGAACCGTGCTGCCTTCCAACTCGCGCACATGGACTTGCGGTGTGTCGTGCATGTTGCCGTAAAAATATGCCACCTGTTTTTGGGATTTGTCGAACGAGACGGTTCCCAGCGCCCCGCCTTCGCCGATGACGTCCGTCATATTCTTGTCAGCGATGTCGATCCGCTTCAAAACTGTCGACCCGTGAACTGCTGCCTGGAAATAGATGCTTTTTCCATCGTTCGACCAGACTGGCGGGACCGTCTCCGCCGAGCCAAAATCGGTGATGACATCAGCCGTGGTATGCAGGTCATATTTTTCGGTCAGGTTTTTGGCAGGCTGCGAACCATCCACAGGCACGACCCACAGACAGGTATTCTTGTAATGTAAATTCTCACCTTCGCTTCCCAGATACGCCAGCCACTTGCCATCCGGCGAGAACGAAAGCATGGATTTTCCACCAATCGGCGTTTTAATTTTGCGCGGCGTGCCGCCATCCGCGGGCATGATGAAAATATCATCATAGTCTGGGTAGGCATCAGGTTCATCGGTGCGGTTGGAGACGAATGCGATCATCCTGCCATCGGGCGAATAGACAGGATAATTTTCATCATGAACCGCGCCATCGGTTAGTTGCTTGCCTTTACCCGTGCGAACGTCAACTGTCCAAATGTGAGACCGTTCCTGCGGCAGGTAGCCATAGCCGTCCATTTTGTAAAAGAGGCGCGTGTAATGCCGCACCACCACGCCAAGTTTTTTCTTCTGCTCATCCTTCTCACGTTCCAATGCCTCCGCATCCATCTTGCGGATGGTACACAGCAGTTTGCGTCCATCGGGTGACCAACTCACCAAATTGATCTCGCCGTCAATGGAAGTTAATTTCCGTGCTTCGCCGCCATCAAAGGGGATGAGATGAATTTGTGAAGGCTTACCATTGCCATTGCGGCTGGAGAGAAACGCAATGATATTCCCATTCGGCGACCAGCGCGGCGACGAATCGGATTGGTCGCCATAAGTGAATTGGTGCGGCTCACCGCCTCCAGCCGGGACGATCCACAAGTTGCCGTATTTCTTCTCGGTCTTGCGGTCTATGCGCTGCAGGCGGTATACAACGTGTCTGCCATTGGGCGAAATGCACACATCAGAAAGTTGTTGCAATGAATACAGATCTTCGGCGGTTACAAAACGCTTTTTTGAAGTTGGCATGAAAAACTCCTTTTCGGAATGTGACTTCGGGAAATACAGGTAGATTGTATATCATCTGATAAAAAAAGTGACAGTCAATGGTGACTGTCACTTAAACTTACTTCTTTCGCTCTTCCAAACCCTTGACCATCAATTCTTTTGCCACCTGCCCCATGACCCACTGGAACAAGGTCTCTTTGCCCGCGTTGTAGTCATCCACTTCTTTGGGGTTGTCGTTGAGTATTTTCGTCACCAACTCTTGAATGGCGTTCACATCGGTCATCTGCAAGAGATTTTTTTTCTTTCACGATCTGCACGGGGTGGATTCGGTCTGACAATTGCAGTTTATCATATCCCTAATTATAATGAAACGCTATTAACGAGTTTTTTCATGTTCTCATGTCAAAAGGACGGTGAAGCCGCATGATTTTAAAATTAAAAAAAATATTTAATGTCAACTTCTTTTTCTCGACCATTCTTGTTCCTGTGGCCGTATTGACTATATATTGCAGTTCGTTCGCATATTTTTCATCTCGTTTGGGGCTTGAGGGAGTAAACTATTATTTTGCCGGCAAGCTGGAAGATTATGCTGTAGTAACGACAGTGGCTGCCAGTCTGTTTTTTTGCACCCTTCTTGTTCGGGGTGAAGGCGGCAAATTGACGTTAAAATATTCCCCCGAAAAGTTTTATCTTGATGATCTGTTTCTCCTTTTGCTTCCCTTGACCCCTGTTGTTCAATACATCTTGAACAACAGGGTGACTTTATCCCCAGCGGATTTTTTTTATACGGCAGTTCTTTTTACACTTTTTTCCGGGTTCTTTATTTTCGCTGTCCCTGCTTTGTTCGGCGCTTTGGTACCAGACAGGATATTGGTTGCCCTGGGAGTGGCCTTTACGTTTACCCTGGCTGCCATGGCTTCGGCAAGCGATCAATTTTCCTGGTTTGAAAAGGGAGTGTTCTGGATTCAATTATCCTTCTTTTCTGTGGTCTTTTTGGCGGTCTGGTCTTTATATAAACTTAAAGCAAAATGGCTGTTATATATATTTATCCTTGCGAATCTTGTAGTTAATAGTTTGACACAACTGTTGTCACAGCCTGTAGCGGCGGCCGACCAATCTGCTCCGTTTGAAGGAAATAAGTTGTTGTCCCTTGTTGAGGGTAAAACCCCCGTTGCTACTCCAAATATTTACTTGCTCGTATATGATGCGTACGTCCCTAATGAGACCACGTTGGGCTATGGCATTGATAACAGTGCTCAAGAGGAATATTTAGCCGCGCAGGGATTCGTTCTTTATCCACATACCTATTCGGTGGGGGCTGCGACCATTCCAACGATGAGCAGCGTACTAAATGCGTCAACCGATTATTATGGAAACGAGAGAAGAGCCGTCTCTGGGGATGGTGTGACGCAAAACATATTAAGGGATATTGGCTATAAGACATTTGGCGTGTTTTGGGCTGATTATTTTTTTAGCGGGTACGGCGTAAACTATGATTACTCATTTCCGGAGAACAGCACCCCGCCCTATGTAAAGTTGTTGAAGGCGATCTTCCTTGGCGAGTTCAGGTTTGATATAGAGGACGTTGGATATCGAGACATGACCAGGGACCAATTTCTTGAAACGAAGCGGGATTTTTTCGAAGAAGTTTCGAGTACACAGGGTTTTATTTATATGCATACTGATGTCCCCGCTCATAGTCAGAATTCGGGAGCCTGTCTACCCAATGAGACTGAGTTGTTCGAAGAAAGACTGGAAGCCGCCAATATCGAAATGAAACAGGATGTTGATCTGATTCTTGAGAGGGACCCCGATGCGATTGTGATTATCGCGGGTGATCATGGTCCTTATCTAACCAAAAATTGCTATGAGACCACAAACGATATTTCAGAAATAACGCGTTTGGATATTCAGGACAGGCACGGTACCTTCCTGGCTGTCAGATGGCCCGCCGAAGGATTTGAAGAATATGATGATATTGTGGTTTTGCAGGATTTGTTCCCAGCGGTCTTTTCGTATATTTACAAAGACGAAATGATCCTGAATGCAAAAATTGATCCGATAATAACAGCTCCCTATGCCACCAGTGGAGCTTCAGTGGATAACGGCATAATTGTTGGAGGTGTTAACGATGGAGAGTTCCTTTATTTGTTTGGCAGATAGTCACCGTTAGCGCGTAACTTTTTACTTCTTTCGCTCTTCCAAACCCTTCACCATCAATTCTTTGGCAACATTCGGGTCTGCTTTGCCCTTTGTGGCTCTCGCAACCTGCCCCATAAACCATTGGAACAAGGTCTCTTTGCCCGCGTTGTACTCGTCCACTTCTTTTGGGTTGTCGTTCAAAATTTTTGTCACGATCTCTTGAATGGCGCTCACATCCGTCAACTGCAAGAGATTTTTTTCTTTCACGATCTGCGCCGGGTCGCCGCCGTTTTTGAAGAGTTCGGTTAGCACGGTTTTACCCGCACTCGCGCCGATGGTCTTGTCTGTCACCATGTCAATTAACTTTGCAAGCATTTCAGGCGCGAGAGTCACATCGTCAATGCTCAAACTTGAGTCGTTCAAGTAACGCATGAACTCGCCCGCGATCCACGAGTGGATTGTCTTCGCTGGGCTTTTCGAATTTGCAACAACGTTTTCGAAGTAGTTCGCGAGAGTCCGCTCGGAGGTGAGAAAACGCGCCTCGGACGGAGTCAGCCCAAAGTCCGAAATGAAGCGGGCGGTCTTTGCTTCCGGCAGTTCGGGCAGTTGAGTCCGAATCGACTCGATCCATGCATCCGAAAGTTGAAGCGGAGGTAGATCGGGTTCGGGGAAGTAGCGATAATCGTGCGCCTCTTCCTTCGACCGTTGGCTGGTCGTCACGCCCCGAACATCATCCCAGCCGAGAGTTTGCTGCACGACCGTGCCGCCTTCTTCGTAAATTTTTATCTGGCGTTCAATTTCATATTGCGAAGCGCGGACAAGCGCGCGAAAACTGTTGAGATTTTTAATTTCGGTGCGCGTGCGGAACTCATCACTGCCGACGGGGCGCACAGAAATGTTCGCCTCAAAACGCAGCACGCCTTTTTCCATGTCGCCCGAGTTGACGCCGAGGTAACGCAAAATGGCGCGGACCTTCGTGGCGTAATCGAGCGCGGCTTCGACGGAGCGCATATCCGGTTCGGAGACGATTTCGAGAAGCGGCACGCCTGCGCGATTGAAATCCACCAATGCATAATTTTTTTCGTGGGAAAGTTTCGCCGTATCTTCTTCAATGTGAACCCGCCTCACACGAATGCGCTTCGGCTGCGCATCCGCTCCGCTCAGCGCGGAGGAATCTATTACATCAAGCCAGCCCTTTTCTGCGATCGGCAATTCGTATTGCGAGATCTGATAGCCCTTGGGCAGGTCGGGGTAGTAATAATTTTTGCGCGCGAAGGTGTTGTGTTTGTTGATGGAGCAGTTCAACGCGAGACCAACTAACGCAGCAAGTTCCGTCGCCTTCTTGTTGACGACAGGCATCGCACCAGGCAGACCCGTGCAAGTAGGGCAGATGTTGGTGTTCGGCTCAGGCGCGGAGCCGTAGTCTGCGGAGCAACTGCAGAACATTTTGGAGTTGGTGAGCAGCTCGCCGTGAATTTCAAGTCCGATTACGGGTTCGTAGGTTGGTTTCATAGTTGGGTAATCTCTTAATTGAGTAGTTGAAAGTTGCAGGTTGAAAGTTATGAGGTTTCAACTCGCTTTTTCAACGATTGCGCTTCGGTCTGAATGTACTCTTCGGTCATCTTTCCGTACATCTTGCCGATAAGATTTCCAAGCCAGCCGTTGAAGGCAAAGGTCAATGTGACTTCAGATTGATTCGCGTTGACTGACTTGACGATATGTTCTGCGACCATGTGCATGCCCGGGGATTTGGACTCCCATGTAAAGTTGGCGGAATTAAGCTCCGTAATCGTCCAAACAACGGGCTGGAGTTTGGGCTGAAATACCTTGTAGCGATTGCCGAGTTTCAACTTGGGTATGTTCAGCACTTCGACTTTTGTTACAGTGGGAGTCCACTCGTGCCAGCGGGCGACATCAGAGAGAATTTTCCAGACAGCGTCCTGGCTTGCGTTGACGGTGAGGGAGGTTGAGAATTTAGTCATGGTTTGGATTCCTAGAACATTTGCGCTATAATGTAGTGCGATTAAAATAAGGAGTAACTTTATGAATGCAGATGCCTTTCGTCATTTTTATAACTACCACTTCGCCGAGAACCGCAAGATTTTGGAGCATGTCGCTGCGTTGACCTTTGAGCAGTTCACGCAACCAATCGGGTATTCGCGCGGTTCGATTCGGGAGCAACTCGTTCATCTCTTCGATGCGGAAGAAATGTGGTTCAGTGAACTGCGCGGTGTTGAACCTGCCGATCCGCTTCCTGAAACCGTCGACGTTGATGACCGAGATGCCATTCGTGCATTTCTGGAGAGGGTGGAGAAAAATTCTCGCACCTATCTTGCCGAATTACAGGATGACATGTTGTTTGCCAAACCGATCAAAGAGCCTGAAGACGATCAAGTCCTCTTTGTCTGGCAGGTGCTGCTCCATGTTGCTAATCATGCCACAGATCATCGCGCTCAACTTCTGCGTGCCTTGCATGATCTGGGCGTGGACACGAAATCTCAGGATTACATTTTTTATGTGTACGAAAATCCATGACAATTTTATGTCATTCTGAGCCGCGCTCTTGTTCTTCGCGGCGAAGAATCTCTTGTACTGTCGTAGAGACCCTTCGCTATCGCTCAGGGTAATAAACTAGAGCGGCGGTTGCTGCTTATGCCAATCAGTGACTTGTTGATACGCATGAGCGACTTGGAACAAGGTTGACTCCTCCAAATGCTTGCCGATGAGTTGCATGCCGACTGGCATATTGTTGGAGAAGCCAGCGGGTAATGCCAAGGCAGGGACACCAGCGGGATTGGTCGCAACGACATAAATATCGGAAAGGTACATTTCGAGCGGGTCGCTGGTTTTTTCGCCGAGTTTGAATGCCGTGGTGGGACAGGTCGGGGCGAGGAGAATGTCCACTTTGGAAAAAGCAGTTTCAAAGTCCCGACGAAGAAGCGTGCGCACTTTTTGTGCCTTCAAGTAATACGCGTCATAATATCCTGCTGAAAGAGCGTACGCACCAAGCATAATCCTGCGCTTGACTTCATCCCCAAATCCTTCATGGCGAGTCTTGAGATAGATGTCGATGACATCCTTCGCGCCGTCTGAAACGGAGAGACCGAAGCGCGTGCCGTCCATGCGGGCGAGGTTGGCGCTGGCTTCGGCGAAAAGCAAAAGATAATAAACGGGGAGACCGTATTTGGTGTGGGGGAGCGAGACTTCGCGAACCTCCATGCCGAGTTTTTCAAACTGACGAATCGATTCTTGCATGGCTGCCTCAACACCCGCTTCCATGCCCGCCACGAAATATTCTTTGGGGATGCCGAGTTTCATGCCCTTGACGGGTTTGTCGATGTCTTTGGTGTAGTTGGGGACGGGTGAGTTGTAGGTGGTGCTGTCGTGCGGATCATGTCCAGCGATGGCTTCGAGAACGGTCGCGCAATCATAGGCGTCGCGGGTCATGGGACCGATGGAATCAAAAGAAGAAACGAGCGCGATAAGTCCGTAGCGAGAGACACGTCCATAGGTTGGTTTGATGCCTGTCACATTGGTAAAGCCTGCGGGCATGCGGACGGATCCGCCAGTGTCTTCGCCGATGGTGAACGTGGCGAGACTCGCAGACATCGCCGCGGCGGAACCTCCGCTCGAACCGCCAGGGACGCGCTCCAAATCCCACGGGTTGTGGGTGTTGAAGAAGGCGGAGTTCTCACAGGAGGAGCCCATGCCGAACTCGTCCATGTTGGTTTTGCCGACAAGGACAGCGCCAGAGTCCGCGAGTTTGTTGGTGACGGTGGCGTTGTATTGCGGGACGTAGTTTTCGAGAATCTTTGAAGAGCAAGTGGTGCGGACGTCGCGCGTGGAGATGCAATCCTTCATTGAGAAGGGGATGCCTGTCAGCGGGGTGACGTTCTCTCCCTTGGCGATGCGCTCGTCAGCTTTCTTCGCTTGTTCCAGCGCGAGGTCATCCGTGACAGTGACATAGGACTTGACCTTCTTGTCTACGTCGTGAATGCGGTCAAGCATGGCTTGGGTCAACTCGACGGAGGAGATTTTCTTGGTGGTGAGAAGTTCGTGAGCTTCTCGGATGGATAGTTGAGTTAATTCCATATTTTTTCTTACCACGAAGTGTCACAAAGGGGCACTAAGGAAAAAACCTTTGTGTACCTTCGTGACCCTTTGTGGTTTATCCTTTTTTACTCATCGCCCAATACAGTCGGCACTTTGACATACCCGCGCTCAGAGTTCGGCGCGTTCTTGAGAAATTCTTCGCGGCTCATGGATGGTTTAACCACATCTTCGCGTAAAACATTTTCGGCATTGGCAATGTCCGAAGCGGGCGGGACGTTCTCCGTGTCCACTTCGTTGAGCATGTTGAAGTAGTCAATGATGGACGAGAATTGTCCGCTGAAGGTTTGCGCTTCATCTTCGGAGATTCCGAGGCGAACAAGGAAAGCGACGTGTTTTACGGTTTTTGTGTCGATGGTTTGGGCCATAAAACCTCTTAGTCTTTATTCATGATGCTGGGTCATGATCTGCAAAAAGCGCATGCCAGCCAGAATTTGCTGAATTCTTTGCTCGGTTAGTGTTCCGATAAATTCACCACATTGTGTTGCATCCACTGTGAAAACTTGAGAGGCAACAATCACACTTTGCTTTGGAAGATTTGCTTCGCCTTCGTCGAGCAGCACATTGCCGGGGTCTTTGGCGCGCTTTAGGTTGGTGGTCAACGCACAAACGGTCACTTTATTTTGTGCGCTGACTTGAACAACGACATGCGGATGAGTATGATCGGATTCAAGTCCATTCGTTTCATTGGGTGTGATCCAATACACATCACCTTGCTTAATACTCATCCGCACCCCGCCTAGTTCTTTGATTGGGCTTTGCGCTGTGTTTCGTTCTCTTCCAATTGTTTGCGTATCCATCGCATCAGGTTGATCGCCTTATGTTCAGGCTTGAAATACGCACCTACTGTTTCTTCGAACGGAACAGGAAAGCGAAACCCATCGACGTCATACCACAGCGCTCCGTCCGTGCAGTAAACAAACTTCGCTGTTTTATTGACGATCAATTCTTTTATGTTCATGGTTTCCTTTCCTTTCTTGTTTTATCCTAAGTAAATTTGATATGTAGTTCTTTTAATTGTTTCGGTTCCACTTCAGACGGGGCATCTGCCATCACGTCGCGCCCATTCTGGTTCTTCGGGAAGGCGATCACCTCGCGGATGTTGGGTTCGTCCGCCAGCAGCATGACCAAACGGTCAATGCCTGGCGCCATGCCGCCGTGCGGGGGAGCGCCGTACTCGAATGCTTCCAGCATGTGACCGAACTTGGTTTGAATGTCCTCGTCGCTCAAGCCGAGCATCTGGAACATCTTCATCTGAATATCGCGGCGATGAATTCTTATCGAACCCGAAGCGGTCTCGTAACCATTGCACACCATGTCATACGCTTCCGAATACACGTCACCGGGGTTGGTATCGAACTTCGGCAGGTCTTCCATCTTCGGCATTGTGAACGGATGATGTTCCGACTCCCACGCCTGCGTCTCTTCATTGAACGCAAAGAACGGGAAGTCCACCACCCACGCAAACGCCATCATCGATTTATCCGCCAGATCCAACTTATCGCGGAACCACAAGCGCAGTCCGCCGAGTGTCTTGTTCACAACCGCACGAGCATCAGATGCGAAGACGATGAGATCGCCGACTCCTGCTCCCGTTTTTTCTTTCAACGCTGCGAGTTCTTCTTCCTTAAAGAACTTTGCCGCGCTTCCCTTCACGCCCTCGGCTGTGATTGCCACAGCAGGCATTCCTTTCGCCCCAAACGACTTCGCCACTTCCGTGAGCGCATCCAATTCCTTGCGAGACATCTCCGCAGACCTCGGCGCGACGATACACTTGATCACCCCGCCCGCCTCAAGTGCAGACTGGAAGACCTTGAACTCGCTCTTTGCCAAAATATCGGTGACGTCGATCAATTCCATACCAAAACGCAGGTCGGGCTTGTCGGTGCCGAAGCGTTCAAGCACTTCTTTATAAGAGAACTTGGGCCACGGCGTGGAATACAACTTCTTGTGCGGTGCCACGGCGGGAATCATTTTGGTAAACAAACCTTCGACCAAGTCCAGCACATCATCTCGGTGGACGTAGGACATCTCAAGGTCGAGCTGGGTAAACTCGGGCTGGCGGTCGCCGAGCAGGTCTTCATCACGGAAACAGCGCGCGATCTGGAAGTACTTGTCCATGCCTGCCACCATCAGCAATTGCTTCAACTGCTGGGGAGACTGGGGCAAGGCGTAGAACTGACCCGGATACACGCGGGAAGGTACGAGGTAGTCACGCGCCCCTTCGGGAGTTGCTTTGAACATGATGGGCGTTTCAATTTCAATGAAGCCCTGCTCATCGAGATAGTCACGCATGAACTTGATGACCTTGTGACGCAACACCATGTTTTTGGTCAGGCGTTCGCGGCGCAGGTCAATGTAGCGATATTTGAGGCGCATATTCTCATCGGGCAGATCGGCGTCGGTGTTGACCATGAACGGCGGAGTCTTTGAAGCGTTAAGCACGGTCACGCTTTTGGCGATGACTTCCACTTCACCCGTTACCATTTTGGGATTCGCCATCCCTTCGGGACGTTTTTGCACCACGCCTTCGATTTGCAACACCCACTCATTGCGGACGTTGGCAACTTGATCCAGCACTTCTTTTGGAAGGTCTGGATTGATGGTGATCTGGATAATGCCCGCGCGGTCGCGCAGGTCAAAGAATGCCACCCCGCCGTGGTCGCGGCGTCGATTCACCCAGCCTGCAAGCGTGACGGTCTGCCCCGCGTGACTGGCTCTTAATTCTCCACATAAATGAGTTCTATACATAGTGCGCCTCCGATGATTTTTACCCTAGACCTGACAGGTTTCCCAACCTGTCAGGTCTCATGAGGTATATATAAAAAATCGCCCTTCGCATTCGCGTCGGGCGATTGGTTCTGACTTGACTTATCCGTCAACCAGCAAAGCTTCGCCCTACGACACAGGGATCGTCATTGTCATTATTATTGTTGTTATTGGAAAATTGGATGTGGTTGACCATCGTGCCGCGGATTATAGCACAAAGTCGGCAAGATTGGCTTTCGTTTCCTGTATAATGGATCATCTGTCCTTCTTTGCGGAAAATGGGTGTGTTATGAAACTTCATTTTAGTGAGCTGGAAAATGGGATACGCTTGATTACGTTGGATGGGAAATTAGACAGCCATGGGGTGGACAATGTGGAGTTTGAGTTCATCCATCATTGCGCAGGGGATACTCCGCGAGTTCTGGTGGATCTTTCCAGGGTGAGTTATATTTCTTCCATTGGAATACCGATGCTGGTAAATGCGGCAAGGTCAGTGGCGGCACGCGGGGGAGAAATGGCTTTGCTTAACCCGCATCATACTGTTATGGATGTGCTGGATTTGGTGGGTGTCTCACGCATAATTCCAGTTTATTACGATCTTGGGTCTGCCAGGGCGGGGTTGTCCAGTTAATGAATTGTCAAACGATAACCTGTTGTTAACAATATTTCCCGTTGACCTTAATATAATTGCATATCCTCTTACTACAGGTGATAACGTATGGAAATTCATTATCGTGAACTGGACAATGGCATAGCGTTGATCAAGCTCAGCGGAAAACTGGACATTATCGGCACGGGTGCGATCGAATCCAAATTTGCAGGGTATTGCTCAGGTGATGGTGTTCGCGTAATTGTGGATCTGTCTGAGGTGGATTTTCTTGCATCCATCGGCATTCGGCTGCTGGTGACGACTGCCAAGTCAGTTGCAGGCCGCGGCGGGAAAATGACGCTGCTTAATCCGAATCCTGATGTGCATGGCGTACTTGAAGTGACAGGCGTTCCTGCCATCATCCCGATCTATTCTCAATTGGAATCTGCGGAAACAGTTTTGCTCGCTTCGTAAACAAAACGCTGGTCATAAATATAAAAACGATCCTGTTGATATCATCAGGATCGTTTTTGCCGCTATTTGGCAGGCTTGCTTTTCGCTTCATGTTCCGCCCAGAGTTTGGCAATTTCCTCTCTGGCTTTCTGGCGTGTGTATCCATATTTGACCTGCAGCATGGTCGTGAATTTGTCAAACTTCACCTCCGCCTTGTCAACTTTGAGCAGATCGTATTCAACCATCAGGCTCCACTTGGCGTTAATCTGCCCGCGGATCTGACTCCACTTTTCCTCGAATATCGCTTTATTCATCATGTCGTTCTCCTTGGTAGTGCCGTTCAGGTGATTTGACCTGTGATTGTTTTTTACAGTTGTCCATTTCCCCGCAGACAGGCAAAACAAAATTTGAATATGAAATCATTGTACTACGGATGGTTCAAATAAATCAAAATCGGAACAATTCGTTCCGATTTTGATTTATTGCTACTTTGCCGCAGGGCGCTTGCCCTTTTTAACGACGGTGCCAGGTGCGCTGTTTTTGCGGGCTTCCTGTTTTACTCTGCGATTGTGCTTGGCTACGCCTTTGGATGGGCGCTTGGCTTTGACTTTGGTGGCGGTGGGTGTTTCATTCATTTGACTTTCTCCTTTAATAAATAGCTGATTCGGACTTAAACAGCCAGACGCACCTATGAAGGCGGCGGCTGTTTGATGTTCCGATGTGTTGAGGCTTTCGTTGGACTGCTTACAAGCGATACTCCAAATCCCCCGCGTATAGGCAATTAACCATCAAGTGACCTGATTTCATTGTACTACGGAGTGAGGGATTTACTTTGGAGAAGTAAAAACTGCTCCGACTGGATTGTTCCAGGGTCATTACAACTAACTAAATTGTATATTATTTCACTATCGAGTTCGATTACAATCTCAAAATCGCGTAAGTTGCTTTTGTACACAAATATTATTCAGAACCATTTATGGAGTTGGGATGGACAATTATCTTCAACAAGGCGTTGCAGCGGCAAAGGCTGGCGATAGATCTCGCGCCTTTGACCTGCTGACGCAAGCTTCGGAAATTCCAGCAACGTCAGAGCAGGCTTGGTTATGGCTCTCCAGCGTTGTGAATGATGACTCTGAACGGTTGTTTTGCCTCAATAACGTGCTACGTATTAATCCTGTAAATACCGCGGCCCAGCGCGGGGCTGAGATGTTGAAGCAGAAGGGGATATCTCCTGCCATGCCTGTTTATCCTGAATCTCAAAATAAAGCTGCGGTTCGAGACATTAATCCCGCGCCTGCTCCTTCGCAGTTTGCATCTTCGTCGCTAATGTACGCTGCGCCCACGCGGACGCAAACTTCGCCTGTTCCTGTGATCCCTCCTAAGCATCAGCAGCAACCTAGCTATGAAACGGACTGGAAGAAGCAGGAAATTTCAGGTTATTTTGAATATGCCGTGATGGAACTGGCAAATAAGAAGTCCTATAAGGCAGTGGAAAAATCACTGGTGAATCGAGGAGCTTCGCCGGAAGTTGCAAAGACCGTAGTAAAAGAGGCAGACGACGCCGTGTGCAAGGCGCGCCGTGCGGGATATAAAAAGCGAATGACGCGCGGCTTCCTGTGGATGGTTGTAGGCATCGTGATTACCTGCGGGACTTATGTTTTCGCAGATAGCCTGGGTGGAAAGTATTACCTGTTCTACGGCGCGATTATTGTTGGATTTATTGACCTGGTAATCGGCTTGATCGGCTGGCTCGCGAATTGGTAAACCAAGCAGATTGTAAAATGGTTTTTCTTTGAATTGCAATGCTTTGTGAAGACAGGTTACGGATTATTAGCCGTATCCGGACATGCCTTTCCATGCAGAAATATTAGACATTCTCCATCCGTTAATGAGCGGGTGATTCTGGACCGGGCCAGGGAAAGTACATCTTCAAAATGAGTGTAGTACAAACGAAATACTCCGGTCTCACTCCCTGTGGCGAGCAGATTGCCGTCGTGGCTGAAGGCAACACTTAAGATCGGGTCTGATGGCGAAAGTAATGTGGTAATTAATTCGCCTGAATTTGCATTCCAAATCTTTGCCGAACGATCGACGCTTGCAGTGGCGATCAATGTTCCATCCGGGCTAAATGCGACATCATTTATGCCTTGAGAGTGCCCTCCTATAAGGAGATAGGGGAATACATGTTCCCCTGTTGCAGCGTCCCAGATGAAAGCATTTGTATCATAACTGCCTGTGACAATTCGTTTTCCATCCGGGCTGAAAGCCAGACTCTTTACCCAATCCGAATGCCCCAATAGGATAAATTTTTGCTCCCAGGTTGCAGCATCCCAGATGACAACTTGATTGGAGTCACTCGCTGCGGCTAAAATCGTGCCATCCGGACTGAAAGCAACTTCAGTGATGAAATATTGATCGTACGACTGCAAGGCGGCTCTTTCTTCGCCGGTAGCTGCATCCCAGACGAGGATGATGTCATTCTCCAAACCGCCAACTGCCAGTTTGCCGTCTGGGCTGAATGTGACTGCCATAACATTTTGAGAATTACCGGACAAGGTCCTGATCTTGGCGCCAGTTTCTGCATCCCAAATGATGGCCGTACCGTCATAGCCGCCGGTGATCACTTTTTTTCCATCTGCGCTAATGGCAACATCCCTGATTTGACTCTGATGACCGATCAATTCAATGGGCGGTTCGCCCGTCAGTGACCAGATAAAAGCCGTTCCATCCCAACTGCCGGTGACATAATGCTCATTGTCCGGGCTGAATTCCATGCCGTCGATTCGCGCCGAATGAGGTTGAAAGCCCGTTACTTCATACCCACTTACAGGATTTGCATCCCAGACCTTTAACTGTCCATCCATATTCCCTGTGACAATATATGTTCCATCCGGGCTGAATGCCAATGCCGTAATATCACTGCTGTCATTCAAGGTGAATTTAGGTCGATTTGTGTATGCATCCAGAATAATTGCCGTATTGTCCCGGCTTGCGCTTGCCACCAGGCTTCCGTCCGGGCTGAAAGAAATTGTGGAAACAATGTCGGTGTGGTCTTGATTTCTCGACACAACTTCTCCCGAGGACAGATCCCAAATAACAGATTGGAGACAATTATCAGCAGTAGCGATCAACTCTCCGTTAGGGCTGAACGTTACGTCCAGAATGCTGCAGCCCTCGCTAAACGTTGAAAGCTGTGTGCCGTCCGCTGCATCCCAAAGAATAACTCCATCGCTGCCGCTGCTGGCAATCAGATTTCCATCGGCGCTGAAGGCAATGCTGTTAATGGTTGCTGCGGTGTGTCCAATGAGGTCAAATTTTAATTGACCCGTATCTGCATCCCAGATTTTGGCGGTGCCGTCTGAACTGGCAGTGGCAATCCATTGACCATCCGGGCTGAATTTGACTTTATTGATTCCATCTGTATGCCCACTTAAGGTTAAGAGTTTATTTCCGCTTTCAACATCCCAAATGATCGCAGTGTTCTCGTAATTTCCAGTGACCAGGCGCCTTCCATCCGGGCTGAAAGCCAGGCTCGTTACAGATATTGCAAACCCTGATAGTGTGAGTTGAGGTTGGCCGGCAAAGAACCCGGCATCCTGTTTGGAGATGTCCCATATTTTTACTGTTCGATCCAGGCTGGAGGTTGCCAGGAAGCGACCATCCGGGCTGAATGCAATGTCCAAAACTGAAAACGAATCGCCGTCCAACGAAAATCGGACACGCGACATCTGCACTGCCCGGCGCAGGGCATATTCACTTTCAGGCGGAATGGGCTGACTGGTATTTTGGATAATATCCACTGACTGTAACGCGAGCAGGAGACTGCGTTCAGGATCCACCTCGAGGTTGTTCAGAGATGCTGCGGCTAATTCTCGCGCGGATGATAACTTTGCGTTCAGCACTGCGGCCTGCCGTTGGAAGATCGCTACAACACCCAGCACAATGGATATGACCAAAGCTGTTGTCACACCGATCAAGGTCAGGCGTTGACGGTGGGTGGCATCCTTGCGGCTGGCAAGAATATATTCCTTTTGTATATTGGTCGGTTCGGGACTCTTCCCGGTGGATTGGGATAAAAATAATTCGGCTTCTTCAAGGTCCTTACCTCTCAGAACGAAGGAATGATCCCGCTGCTTTTGGTCCCACTCCAATGCCCGCACTTGAATGCGGGTATGCAGTTTTACCCAGGTGAGATCTGTATCGAAGGCGGAACAAAGGGATTGAAATGCCTTGTCGAAATCATCCCCTTCGCGCATGTAGATCCAGTTGATTTTTCCCAGTTCTGGCGGCACATCTTTCGCGTCGACATTTTCCAACAAAACTGGAAACAGGCGCTTGCCCATTTCAACAGAATAGATCAGCTCTTTTCGGCATTCATTGGATTTGATCCATTCGGGGCTTAGTAAAAATACGACTGATTCGGCTTTTCGAATCCCATCCTTGATCTCCGCATCCCAGTCCGAACTGGCGGGAATGTCATCCCAATCTGCCCAGACTGACCGTCCTGCCGCCTCAAAGGCTGTGAATAATTTTTGAGTGAGTTCCTTGTTACGGCGCGAGTACGAAATGAATATTTCATTCATATTTATTGTCCGTCTTTCGGAGATGGATGTTTTGTTTGAAATTATCTGCCAGTCCCGCTATTATAGACCGATTTAGTCTTATATGCCGAGAAAAAACGGCCTCGTTGACATGATGTCCGAGACCGTTTTTCATTTCTTGGAGCGCTTTTTGTCTCTCTTTATTTTCCTTAGAACATTCGACAAGTCAATTCTTTCTATTCCATCTAAAAAATTACCCAACTGAACTTTATAAACAACAGCGTCAAAATTAACGCTTCCCCTTCGAATTGATTGAAACAATTCAGGTAAAGTGATTTCAAAACTTCCAAAGGGATTTTTAATAATATAACCAAAAGCCTCAGATTTGGTTTTGTGAAGCTCAATATAAAAAATACAATAACTCCCCTTGTGCTTATAAGCTGTTTTCAGCTCGTTTATGGTTATGAAAAAATCTTGTTTATTTGATTTTGATGTTTTTACCTCAAAATATTGATCGTCCGCTTGAATGTCATACCCATAGCTATCCTTAATTGCTTTATGAACCAACTTGAATTTTGTTTGAAGATACTGCTTGGCAATATCTTCCCCCAATCTTCCTGTTTCGTTCTTCCTGTTGACCCATGCTGCCAACTCATTATTAATATCTGTTTGGCTTTCATCTTCAAATTGCCTGATTTGGACAGGATACACTGGTATTTCAGAGAAATCAAACACAGAAATTTTTGGCATGGATTACACCGTTTCTCGCATTTCATCCGCGCAATCTTTACAGTAAATCCAATGTTTCTTGTGTGTATCCTCCTCAAATTCAATTAATGCCCAAAACTCTGCACTATTAGGATATTTTTGTTTACACCGTGAGCATGTAGGAAAATACTCTTTCCTTGTTCTGTCAATATCTTTCCAAATTATTTTATCTCTGTCCTGAAGTTTAACAGTGGAACCAATATCTTGCATATAGCCTGAGTAAGTAGTGCGTCCCTTTGCTTCGAGCAAGTCTGGATGCACTTCAATTAATTCTGTTATTGATTCGTCTAATCTTATTCTCTTTCGCTTGCTTTTGGACGTAAACATGAAAACACTTTCATGTTTGGAGTAATGGTCACTTCCGAATTGCTCAATTTCGTCTAATGTGATTCCGTACACATAAAACATTTCAAAAGTAAACTTGAGCTTATAGTGTTCTTTTGCCGTTAACACATTTCTGATTTTGATAACATCTTCAACTTGCAAAACTTGAGCATCTCTTTTTTCATCCCGCAATTCTTGTTGAAGCTCTTTCAAAGAAAGGTCTAGTTTCTCTGTTTCAAACGAGATTCTTGCAACTGTTGTGACGTAGACAAAAAAATCAAGTAACGCAAGACGAAAGGTTTCATCTTTTTTTCGATTTAAAGTTCGTGAATAGATCAAAATCTGATCAAGCTGGATTTTATTCGCGTCAAGTTTCTCTTTATCAAAGTATTCCAAGAATGGGAGAACAATAGATAATTTATTGTCTAGATAGTCAGGATCGTCCTCGCTTGATTTCAGATATCCTTCCAAGTATTTCCTGTTATGAACAAGTTGGGTTATTCGATATTCACGTGAACGTTTATTCATATTCATCTCCTTTGCAAGGGAGCACTGGGATAGGTGGCTTGCTTTACATTTTTCAGAACAAGCTACCCGTTTGGTTCCTTAACCACATTGCTTGTAAAGATACCAGCTACTTTAGCAATCCATTGAACAGTTTTTGGCAACTTCTTTTCTTCAATTTCCTTCTCGGTTTTCTTCCATATGGCCTCGTTTCTAATTAACTCTATAAAATCATAACCATAGTTCGTCAAGTTGCCAATTTGAAAAGATACGATTGCGCCTCCTCCTCGATTTGTGCTTATAGAGTTTTACTGCAGATTTTCCCGCCACCCCATCAACTCACTCATCCCGCAAGGGGATTCGGCGTCGCATCACCTTTGCGGCCTGAATTCCGTGTCACCGAATAATCCCCTTGACTTCCGAGTACGGGATTTCGATAACTTTGCCTGTGCTGGGCATTTGGATCAAAATGGATGTTGGAGTCTGGTCGATCAGGATCACTGTTTCAGAGATGCCTTCCACGTGTTGAATGGGCAGGCTTTCGGTTATTGATAAATAATCGGAAAGGATGATCTGTACTTTTGTTGGAGCGTTTCCGCCAAAGGCTGGCGGAACGTAGGGATAAACGAATTCACTGAATAGCCACAGGCTGATGATGAACAGAAAAATAGCCAAGCTGCCAAAGACCAGCGAAAGCCACGCGGGCAAAGCTTGCGGCTTTTTTGCCATCAATTTTTGAAAAACCCACTTTGAGACGAAGTAAAGAAGAATCGGGGTTAATAAAGCAATGCTGGTCACCAGCAATCCCAACCAAATACCCGTCCGTCGGATTTCCTCAGTCAGGACATAATTCGCGGAGGAGTTCACCGAGGTTAGGATGATCCCCGAATACCAAATGGTGACGGCTGACAACAGAAAACCTAGAAAGATCAGAATGGCATTTTTGATCGTGTCGCTGCGTTTTTCTCTTTTTTCGGTCTTGTCGATGATGGCAAAGGTGATGGCGGGTCCGATCAAACTGAGAGATGTAAGAACGAGGAACAATCCGCCTGTGGCGAAATAGCGGGATTGAACAAGGTTGAAAGCGGAGCCGCCAAATTTTCCGATATAAAAGTTTGAAATTAAATATCCAGCTACATAGCTTGCTGCGCCGATAAGACCCAACAAACCAGCAAAATTTCGAAGCGCGCTCACCACAGATTCAGTGAAGTCTTCTTTTTCTTTAGCCATGGTTAACCTCTTTGCTGACGATATAAATTATCCCATCAAAGCCGATAAAGCCAGATTCGGTGTCGCATCACCTTTGCGGCCTGAATTCCAAGTCACGATCAAATCCTTTTTTGCGCGGGTGATGCCCACGTATAACAGCCGCAGGCGTTCGCGGGAGTAATCTTCGCGGGCGGTGAGGCTGGCGGCGCCTTCTTCGTACCAGTCAAATTCGCCAGTGGAGAGGATGGCTTTTAGTTGAGCAAGCGCCTCGGCTTCAAGGTTGAGGCCGCTGCGGATGAACCACTTCTCCGAGATGTAACGGTCATACGGTTGCAGCGATGGGAAATCATAATTGTTCACGCTCAGCATGTACACGCGGTCCCACTCCAGCCCCTTGGCTTTGTGCATGGTCGTCACCACCACTTTGCCTTTGTATGCCTCAGGGTTGAATCCCGAATCGTCCGACGAGAAACCGATGAAGCGGCGTTCGTTGCGCGCGATGACTCCCAGTTCGGCGGTCAACTCAGGTAAGCGCCAATCAGTATGATCATTCGCCGCCTGACGAAGCACCAGCGCAAGTTTATGCGCCAGCGCGAGGTCTGCTGCGTCTGTGAATAATTCCTGCGCGAGGGTCAGGATCAATTGGTCAATGGGAAGTGTGACCGCATTCAACCAGCGATTGACCGCGACTTTGAACAGGCTCAACTCCTGGATGACTTCTTCTTCCGCCTCTGACTCACTGAGAGTTGCCAGCCAGTCATGATCCTGGTTTGGCGCTACGAACGTTTCCGCCTCGCCGACCTTGCGCAAGAGTTCTGCTGTGATGGCGAGGAGCGCTTTCTTTTCACTGGATGTCATTGCGAGGGACGCACTTTGTCCCGAAGCAATCTCTTTCTCTGACGGAGATTGCTTCGACGGAAGATCACCGTCTCGCAATGACATGTCTTCGCGCCAATCGCGTCTCCACACTTGATAGGCTCGGGATAACTTCGTGGGGGAGGTCGGGTCGGACAGATACGCAATGACATTGGCAATTGCACCCGCAGCCACTCGCGTTTTGTTCGTGCTGGCGAGGACGTCCACATAATCAATTTTATGTTTCTTCAACATTTCGATGACTTCAAATCCGCGGGTGTTGCGTGGGACTAAAACCGCTACCGTCGAATCCTGATGATCTGGCAGCCACTTCTTGATCGAGTTGACGATGGCTTCGGTCTCTTCTTCGGGCGTGAATTTTTTGCTGATGAGGCGAATCGCTTCAGGGTCCGCTGGCGGATTGGGCTGCGGGTCTTCGGGAGATGTCGCTTGGATGTGGGGAATGCTCAAGGCGTCGCGGCAGGCTCGGGCGGGGTGTGAGGCGTTCGTCCAGTCAATTAGATAATTTGCCAGCTCAATGATGTGCGGCTGCGAACGCCCGCTGACAGGCAATTCATTTTTATAATCCGCTTCACTGGCGATGAAATTTTTAAGCAGTTTCGGATTTGCCGTGGTGAAGGTTTCAAAGATGGCTTGGTTGGGGTCGCCGACGCGCACCCAATTGCCGTGCCCCGCCAAGAGACGCAAAATATTTTCCTGAATTTCGCTCGAGTCCTGCGCCTCATCTTCAAGAATGAAAGGGAAGCGATATTGCAGACGCGCGAGATATTCGGGATCGGATTGCAAAATTTTATAAGCGAACGCGATCAGATCATCAAAGTCCACTGCGCCGCGATAGCGCAGGGCTTGCTGATATTTGTCGTAGATCCACCAGCCCATTTCCGCGAGAGGAAGCGGCGCGGGGGCATTGTTTAATCTTTGGCGCAGGTCTTCGGGCGTGACGGTGAGATTTTTGCAGGAACGAATGAAGGCCAACGCAAGACTGTGCGCGAGGTCTGGCATTTGCTGGCGATTGACCCAATCGCGTTTTGAATGATCGAGATCTGAACTGAAATAATCATCAAGATGATTTGGGAATGAGGCAATCCACGCATTCGCCGCTTCTTTGCGAATTAATTCCGCTTCGCGCTCATCCACAATTTGAAAGCGTTCTTCCAACCCTGCCAGCGCAGGTTTCTCGCGGACAATGTCATGCGCGAGTCCGTGCAGGGTGCGCACGCGATAACCGAGGTGCGGAATGAGTCCACGCTGCTCGATCATCTTGCCGATGCGCGCCGAGAAATTATCCACCGCCGAGTTGACGAGGGTCACGATGAGCACGTCCTGATCGGTGGCAATTGCACCGCTAGTGATGAGCTGCGCGGCGAGCGCCGAGAGGGTGAAGGTCTTTCCAGACCCGGGCACTGCCGAAATGCCAAGCTTGCCGCCGCGATAGCGGAGGATGTCTGTTTGGGAAGGGCGGAGGGTGAAGT
>JACZJB010000067.1 GCA_014860805.1 Anaerolineales bacterium | reverse complement strand
CCGAAGGAGAGGAACAGCCACGCCCATAATGACCAACGGCGGGTGATGCGGATCCAGCGGTCATCGGTGCGGCCCGTAATGAGAGCTGCCATGGCAAAGGCGTACGGAATAACGTAAGAGACGAAGCCAAGATAAAGCATGGGCGGATGAATGACCATGCCCGGGTGGCGCAGAAGCGGATTTAATCCCTGTCCATCCTGCGGTGTGAACACGGTCGCGTTGGCAGGGGCGAACATGCTTGGTTGTACATTTCCGCCGGCAAGCCAGAAGCGAGTGAAGGGATTTTCAAATACAACCGTCATGCCGAGAAAGAATGTGAGCGTGATGGCTGAGACCACAATCACCCACGGCAGAAATTCAATGTCACGGTCCCATTTTCGCAAAGTGACTGCGGAGGTGAAGACCGCCAGAAGCCAGGACCAGAAGACGAGCGAGCCCGCCTGTCCGCCCCACCAGGCTGTGACTTTTAAGTACGTGGGCATGCTGCGGCTGGTGACTTCATAGACGAAGGCAACTTCGTAATGATCGTTTACCAGTAAATAGATCAGTGTGCCGGCAGCGATTGAAATAAGAGGAAAGGTGAGCAGCATGGCGCGCCGCGCGCTTTCCACGAGAGAGGCAGATTTATGCGTCACGCCGTACACTGCCGCAACGCCGCTATAAATTGCGACGATCAAACTTACCACTAAAACGCCATATCCAAATTCAGCAAGCATAGGAATTTCCTTGTTTTTCACTTCTCCATTCGCAGGAGAAGGGGGAGGAGAAATAAAACCTGACAGGCGCTAACCTATCAGGCTGTTTTATTAATTCGTAGAAGCCTGTTCCGGCACAGCTTCTTCGTAGCGGGTGGGACATTTGAGCAAAAGCTCGTCGGCGTAGAATACGCCGTCTTCACCAAGTTTGCCTGTCATAATGGCTTGCGCTTCGCCGCGAAGCAAGTCGGGCTTGGGACCCACGTATACAACCGAAACTTTTTGGCGGGTGGGGTCATTTACAGCCTGATAAAGTACCTCAGCCAAACCGCCTTGTGCTTCGATCTCTTTATTGTCCCCGGAGACGTGAGCTACTTCAAATGTAAGGGTCAGCGTTTCTGAATCGTATTGGATGGAGTCGCCCATGACCGCACCCGAAAGGCGCAGGCTTTTGCCGATGGCTGAATTGCCATCTGCCTTAAGTTCATCCACGGTCATAAAATACTCGGCGCTTGCCTGTGTTGAAGAGACAATCAAATAGACCACTGCGGCCAGAATGAATGCTCCACCAAGAAAAAATTTATTGATCTTCATGTCTTCCTCCAAAATTAGTTGTCAACCATGCTTAAGGGTACAAAGTGTGAAATATTACAAACACTATCCATTTTACATGAGGACATTAATCCCCCCTTAGTTTTTAGGGTGGATGGATGTCACGAAAACATCCTGACTTTATCCTATTTGTCCATGATGGTTGTCGGGTCTGGAACGAGGTGATTTTTTGATGTTATAGTTGGCACAGCAAAGAGGAAACCATGCGCAAAATATTTATCTTCACATTATTTCTGATTGGCATCCTTTTCACCCTGGCATTTTCCCAACCAACCCTCACATCAGTTGATTCGCGCGTCTCGAACGTCCACCAACAGACGACTCCTTCTCCGCCCGCGGAGGAAGCGATTCCAAGCGGTCCGCCGCTCAGCTTGACACTTTCCCTTTTATGTTTTTGCCTCGCCTTTTCACTGCTTATTGGAGTTTTTGTATTGGGGATTTTTGTGCGCAGGTCAGGCGATAATCCGGAAAAAGAAGAGCACGGGCTTTAATATGATTACGGATTCGCCTGTACGACGAAATCCACCGCTTCGATTGCCCCGCTGACGCTTGCCACTGAAAAACTGAAAGAGATACTTTCCCCCGGCTGAATCGCTCCGCCTTCCCAGCGCCTGACGCCAACCACCTGACCATCTTTGTCGTAAGCTACCGCTGCAACCCAGACCTGGGTTGTAACTTGTGATTCTGCCGGCAAAAGAATCTGTCCGCTGAGCTGTGCAGATTTCCCATCCCAATCAATTTGTGAGACTGTGTTATTTAAAATTACAGGAAGGTAGCGCGAATTGCCGCCTTGAATTGCGCTGAGCAATTGAACCTGTACAGTTAAACGTGAAGGCATATCTGGGAAGAATACATACACCGGCAGTGACGAATTTGGCGGGATGATGTCCAGCGGAGTAAATGCGGTTTGGCTTGCTGTTACATTATTATTTTCATCCAGCAATATGATTTGTGCAGAGACGTTTTCAAGTATTTCAGATGAATTGTTTTGGATCAACGCGAAACACCAAAGACCTTTGTCTGCTGAAGGGTGGCAAACTGTCTGGGTGATGGGAGCAGGCACGGGCGTCGGGGTGGAGGCGCCTGCCAGCGCGGCAGAAGGATCTGGGATGATGAGAGTCATCCCGATGGACATGCTGTTTGGGCTGATGTCTGGATTCGTCGCCCTTAATTCATCCATCGAGATCTTGAATTTTTCCGCAATCTCACTGAGCGTATCGCCTGATTCAACGACATAAATAAAAGGTGTGGCGGTTGGGAGCGGCGTCTCAACGATGAAGAGAACATTGGGCGTAGCTGTACTTCGCGGCGTGGACGTGGGGAAAGGCGTAAGTGGAATATTGGATGGGTTTTGTGCAGGCTGCCGGGAGGAACTGCATGCGCTAACCAGCAGCGCAAGGAATAACAAGGTTTTCCGCATTCAATGATTATAATAGACGAACAAAATCTCCTGGAGGAACAATGAAGTATCGTCATTTAGGCAAGACTGGTATTCGAGTAAGCGAGCTGTCTTTCGGCTCGTGGGTTACTTTCCATAATCAAGCGGATGTGAAACTGGCGCAAAATATGATGGCTGCTGCGTATGATGAGGGCGTGAACTTTTTCGATAATGCAGAAGTGTATGCGGGCGGAAAATCAGAGCAGGTCATGGGCGATGCGCTCAAGAAGTTGAAATGGCGGCGCGGAAGTTATCTGGTCTCCACGAAATTTTTTTGGGGGCTGCATGATGGCATCAATGAGAAGAACACGCTAAACCGCAAGCGACTCATCGAAGGCATCAATGGCTCGCTTGAAAGATTACAGCTCGACTATGTGGATTTGATCTATTGTCACCGCCCTGATGCAACAACCCCCATCGAAGAAACAGTGTGGGCGATGCACAATATTATTGAATGGGGCAAAGCCATGTACTGGGGCACATCCGAGTGGTCTGCGGCAGAGATCACGCAAGCCATCGAAATTGCGGAACGCCATCATTTACACAAGCCCGTTGTTGAACAGCCGCAATACAATATGTTCGAACGCAAACGCATGGAAGGGGAGTACGCCCGCTTCTATAAAGATTACAACTACGGCTCCACCATTTGGAGTCCATTGGCTTCGGGCCTGCTTTCGGGCAAATACCAGAAAGGCATTCCCGCTGATAGCCGCGGCGCGCTCAAAGGGTATGACTGGTTGAAGGACAGCCTCACAAACAAGGAAAAGCTGGCAAAGGTCGCTGCGTTGGAGCCAATTGCACAGGAACTTGGCTGCAAACTTTCACAGCTTGCCCTGGCTTGGTGTTTGAAAAACCCGTTCGTGAGCACGGTTATCACGGGCGCAAGCCGCGTGGAGCAGGTGACCGAAAATATGAAAGCTTCTGAAGTTGTGGATAAAATCACACCCGAGATCATGGAAAAAATAGATGTGATTTTTGGCGTCAAGAAGGATGAAGACGACGATTAAACAAAAGACCTCCGAGGTTTTCAAAACCTTGGAGGTCTTCTTCTTTTACACCTTCGTGAAATAATTTTCTTCCACTTGCTGCCATGTCTCTTCGCGCAGCTTCATATATTTGGTCAATAGCGGATGCACGCGCGCCAGTTCCGCGTACATTTTTTGCGCCACCCTGCGGATGGAAAAATGCGCGTTTGCGGCTGTGCGCAACTGACAGAATGCGAACGCCTCGCGCAAATTGAATTGAGCCAGCACGCGGCGGTTGAATCCATTGGGGACAATATACTGCGCGACATCTGGATTGAAGGCATGTAATTTCTCGTACATTTTTGCCGCGGCTTCCATTGCCGCTTCATACTTGGATCCGAAGCCTGCTTCTGTTACGAGCAGCGGAATCGAATACCCGAGCCGGGTTGTCAACCGTTGTGGAGTTTGAGTCATCATGCGGTGGCGTTTGAATTCGGCAAAGGCACCCTGGTCCATGACAAGGTCGAAGGTGTAGGTGGAATATTCCAACTCGCGCAGAGGGACATCGTATTTGCCAAGTTTTCCAAGCAGAGACTCGGCCAGGTTTTCCCGCTCGGTTTGGTTCAATGCTTTTACATACGCGAGTGCATCGGCGTATGCCATTTCATCAAAACGATAGATCGCTGCGGCAAGGATCTTGTTTTCACCTTCGAGGTCATGGTCGATCAAATTGCACCAATCTGACGCCTGACTTTCGACATTTGACTTTCTGCCTGCAAATTCTTTCATCGTCTCCACCAGATATTCAGTTGCGTCCGCGTACTTAACCAGTGTGGGGGTCTCGGCTTTGGATACTTCCTTTACGGTTTCGCCGATCTGGCGGACTTCTGCAAGCGAGTGGGAGAGCATCTTGCGGATGACCATTTCAATGATGCGTGCGTTTGCGGTCATGCCTACATTGGCATTTGCAGCAGCGGGAAGGATGAAGCGGCACCTGTCCACGTATTGGGAGCGGATGCGGCGGTCATATGCTTCATCGGATTCGTTCTCGCGGCGGGGAGATTTGCTGAGGATGAGATTCTTAACCGGGTCGAGCGATTCTGCATAAGTCGAGAAAAGGAGGCGGACGGTTTGGATGAATGCGTCGCGCAGTGGATGTTCGTTAAGTTCGGGCGGGATGGTGAAGTCATCAGGTCCCCACTTTTGATAACGAGTGGATTTTTCTGTATAAGAGGCAAGGCGGCTGCTTTCGATGGTTTCGATGGCGACACGCGAAATATTTTCAAAGGCAAGATGCAGCACCGCATGTTCTGCCACGGAGGCGTGTCCGTAGCCGACAACCCATTTCTCGTGGAATTGCGCTGATTTTTCATCGCTTAATTCAGAAGCTATCTCACGGAAGGATTCAGGTGCGCGCGATGTTTTGGCAAAAGCTACGGCAATCGTTTCAGGGCTGAGCGCGCGTGGGGATAGTAAATAAATTTCTCGTTCGGGCATGGAGTCTCCTCTTCGAAAATGATCTCGCAGTTTATAGACGATAATGTTGTTCAAGTCAATAAAAAAGCGACCAGCTTTTTTTCGCTGATCGCTTCGATGTTTATCCCATGGGATATTTCATGGGTGCGCCACCCAGCAAGTGCAGGTGGATGTGGAAGACAGTTTGGCCGCCGTCTGCGTTTGTGTTCATGATGAGACGGTATCCGCTTTCGGCGATGCCTTCCTGGGCGGCGATGTTTTTTGCGGTTGTGAACATATGCCCGATCAGCGGCTCATCATCTGCGATCAGCATGTTGACTGAGTCAACGTGCTTGTTCGGGACGATAAGAATGTGGGTCGGCGCGGATGGATTGATGTCCCGAAATGCAGTTACCTGCTCATCGCGATGAACAATGTTGCCTGAAATTTCACCTTTTACGATCTTGCAAAAAATACAATCTGTCATGTGGGACTCCTGAAAAGTTAAGGGGTTGGTATGCGACCGTACTCTTCACTACAAACAATATCGTAATATTCAAGTTCGATGTCTTTGTTGGCTTCTGCGTACGCAGCCGCCTCTTTTCCAATGGCTCGTACTTGATCTATGGCAGCGAATACTTCGCTGGCGTGATAACGAGGCAGGGTCATTAATGGATCATTGATCTTCCCTTCAGGGCGATAGTCCGGACGATTGGGGTCTAATTCGTCTGCAAGAGGAACCCAATTGTACATAACGGGTCCGCGCTGGTTGGCGGTGAATCCGAGTTGATATTTAAGCAGTCGCGCTGCCTCAACGGGCCGTTGGCCGAATCCGCCGTTGGGCCAGATAAATGCGTAAGGGTTTTTTCTGTAGTTGTACCCAAAAACATCCAGAGAATTCTTTAATTCACGGGCAATGACTGTTTTTGCAGATTCGTCTGAGAGGGTTGTGCCTGGAGTGGCTCCCATTGCCTGATGATCCAGAAAACCTTCTTCTTCCATGTCGAGGTTTTCAAGCCAGAGGGAATCTGGGATTTCAGGGTCACTTTGCCAGCCGTTGACAATGGTCCAGCCCCAGTTTTCCCAATATTGACGGTAATATCTATTAAAGTAGCTTTGATCGTAATTCCCATCTTGAATGATTAATACCGAACGTGGTGGAATTTTAACGTTCCTTTCGATATAGGAAAGGAATTCCTTCATTTTGATGGCTTCAAAACCCTGCATCTTAAGTTCGTGCATGGTTTTGATCAAGTCTTCTTCGGTGATCTCGTAGGATTCCGTTACGGCAACAGGTTGGACACGTCCGATCATCAGAATCATGACTATTGTGCCAGGCGCGGCGTTGTATGGAGTCCATTTGTTTTTCAAATAACGGCAGGTGTGATCCACGTAAGTATGCGGGGTATCCAGCGGATTGATATGCGTGGTCTGGAATAGCGGGGGAAGCGTGGGCGGGGTGATAAATGCAGCTTCGGAAGATTCCGATAGCGCAGCTTCGGTTTGGATGGATGCATTCGAGGCAAATGGCTCACATGAAATCAGGGTAAAGACAACTAGTAAGATGGGGGCGAAGCGGTATATAACTTGTTTTAATACGTTTGTTTGCTTGTTCATAGATACTACATTGTAAACGAAATTCAATGAACGAAAATACACGATAACAATACGATTGTCATCGTGTATTTTGTGTTTGTAGAGGGATTTTAGGGAATCGGTCCGTACGTGGGGGCACAGACGATATCATAGTATTCGAGTTCGGTGGGTCTGCTCTGTTCTGCGTAGGCTTTGGCTTCCTGCCCGATGACTCGGACAGAGTCAATATTCGCGCGCGCGTCCGTGCTCCAATAGCGGGGGAGAGTCATGAGGGGATTCCCTGCGGGAACCTCTGGAATAGCAGAGGGATTGGAGTCGTTGAAGGCATCTGCCTGTGGAATCCAGTTATACATGACCGGGCCGCGCGGGTTGACAGTGAAGCCGAGTTTGTATCCCAATTGTGGGCCGATTTCAACTGCACGCGGAGAGAATCCTCCTCCAGGCCAGATGTAGGCGATGGGGGTCTTGTTCATATATTTTTGAATGGATGAGATCGCCCCGCCCATTTCGCTGGTGATAAATTCATCTGAAGAGCCCTCGCTGATCGGAGTATTGTGCAGGTATCCATGTGACTGATAGTCCACCCAGCCTTCAGCGGATAATGCGGCGTTTTCCGCCCATAAATCCACACGTTCATCCACGCCAATATATGCGTTGACAACGGGCCAGCCCCATTGGTTATAGTAGGGACGGAAATGATCATTAAAATATTCTGCAAAGTGACGGTCATCCACGATCAAAAGCACGGAGCGTTCTGGAATTTTTGCGTTGTTGTACATGAAATCTGCCATTTGCTGCATGTTGATGGCTTGGAAACCCATTTCATGGAGATCGTCCATAAGTTGCCTGTGCTGTGTCACCGTAATATCGTTTCCAGAAGCGTCGCCTTTGTTAATGCCGTGGAACATGATGATCATGACCACTGTCCCTGGAACGGAGTTGTTCGAGTTCCATTTATTTTGCAAGTACTGGCAGGTATCTGCCACATAGCTGCGCGGGATATTATGTGATTTTAAGATGGCAGTTTGATAGGTGCCTGGCAGCGCCGGCGGCGTGCGCGGAACAGTTGCCGTCGGGATTGGTGTTTCGGTTGGGGCGGGTGTCTCAGTTGGTAGGTTTATCTGTGCGTAGGCAGTCTGAAACGCAGCGGTTTGAATAGCATTTATGTCTGCGGTGGCTGTTGCGGGTTGGCAGGATGCCAATAGCACAGTGAGTAGGCTAAGGGTAAGAATGAGGCGGGTTTTTATCATGGATGGAATTCTACCAATAAAAAAGGGACACGATACTGCCGTGTCCCTTTTTTATTACTCGTCTGATTTGCCTGAGATGAAGTCTTCCACTTTTTGGTGGGCGATCTCATCTTTGAATTGCTTGGGCGGGGTCTTGAAGAAATAAGATGATGGTCCGACGATGGGACCAGCCAGTTCGCGGTCGAGCGCGATCTTGGCGCAGCGCACGGCATCGATCATCACGCCTGCAGAGTTGGGGCTGTCCCACACTTCGAGTTTGAGTTCGAGGTTGAGCGGTACATTGCCAAAGGTGGTGCCTTCCATGCGGATGTAACACCACTTGCGATCTGTCAGCCAGGGGACATGGTCGCTCGGGCCGACGTGGACATTATCCTTGCCCATGTCATACGGAACCATGCTGGTGACGGCGTTGGTCTTGGAGATCTTTTTGCTTTCGAGACGTTCGCGTTCGAGCATGTTAAGGAAGTCGGTATTGCCGCCGAAGTTGAGTTGATAGGTGCGGTCGATCTTCACGCCTCGATCTACAAATAAGCTGGTCAGCACACGATGAACAATCGTCGCCCCGACCTGACTCTTGATGTCATCGCCGAGGATGGGCAGACCCGCATCGGCAAAGCGCTTGCCCCAGTATTCGGAGGAGGCGATGAAAACGGGGATGCCGTTGACGAATGCGCAGCCCGCTTCGAGGATCTGTTCCACGTACCATTTGGTTGCCATTTCGGAACCGACGGGCAGGAAGTTGATGACCACGTCAGTTTTGGTTTCACGCAGTAGTTTGACGATATCAGCAGTGGAGCCCGGCGCCTTTGTGATAATTTCACTCAGGTATTTGCCGAGTCCGTCGTGGGTCATACCGCGCACCACGGGCACGCCAAGATGCGGGACATCACAGAATTTGTAGGTGTTGTTGGGCTCGGCGAAGATGGCTTCGGAAAGATCCTTGCCGACCTTGGTGGCATTCACATCAATGGCGAGGGTGAATTCAATGTCGCGGACATGATAGTCGCCAAGCTGGGTATGCATGATTCCGGGGATGGTCTCATCCTTTTTTGCGTTTTTGTAAAATTGAACGCCTTGGACAAGGGACGAAGCGCAATTCCCCACGCCGATGATGGCGACACGTACTTTTTTGCTTGCCATGAATATTCTCCTTGAATTTGGATTGCAATTTCCTTATATCTTTTGGACAGCTTTTGTATCAGATATACCCGTGAAGTATAATCTTACTGTAGGTAAATATGGCTATTGATCGGACAAAACTCCTTGAACGCCTTTTTGAAATCACACGTGGTCTCAGCGCCTCGGTGGATATGGAAACTTATCTTCAGTCCATTCTTTCCGCTGCTGCCGAATTGACCGATAGCGAGAGCGCATCTCTGCTGGAATACAACGAGATTTCGCAGGAATTTTCATTTAAATTTGTGCCGTGGTTCCACCGTGATGCAGTCAGTTCCGCCAAAATCCCACTCAGTGGAAGTGTGGCAGGCTGGGTGTTCCTGAACGTAAAGCCGCTCGCCGTTGATGATGTGGAGAACGATGATCGTCATTACAGCAAAATAGATGAGCTGGTCGGTTTCAAGACCAAATCCATTTTGGGCGTGCCGCTTATTTTACATGGAAGACCCGTCGGAGTATTTGAGGCGTTCAACAAACAGGATAATTATACCGAGGAAGATATCCTCGTTCTGGAAACCTTGGCGTCGCTCGCTTCCACCGCCCTGCAAAATGACCTGCTGGAAAAAAACATCATGTCGTCCCAGGAGGAAGCCCGCGAACTGGATAAATTGAAAAATGAATTCATCGCGATCACATCCCATGAACTGCGTACCCCGCTGGGGCTGATCCTTGGTCATGCCACGTTTTTGCGTGAACTGGTGGGCAATGACTATCAGGAACAGGTGGATGCCATCATTCGCAATGCAACCAGGTTGAAGGAAATTATCGAAAGCCTCACCAGTGTGGATAATTATGAGTCGGGCGGTTCGCTTGTCCGCTCGCACAGGGTTTCCGTAACACGCATCATCGAAGATGTTTCTGCTTCCTTCCATGAAATGGCAATGAGCAAAGGCATTGCCCTCAAAACTGAATTTCCAGACGGCCGTGAGTTGTGGGTGGATATAGAAGGCGGCAAGATTGCCATTGTCTTGAGCAACTTATTGAAGAATGCTCTTACTTTCACGAACGAAGGCGGTCAGGTCGTCATTCGCGGTGAGCAGAAACCAGACTATATCACCGTGACCGTGCAAGATAGCGGCTTGGGCATCCCTGCCAAAGATCTACCCCGCATCTTTGACCGTTTTTATCAAGTCGAGTCACACCTCACACGCAGGCACGGCGGCATGGGGCTGGGTCTTTCTGTTGCAAAAGTGATGATCGAAATGCACGGCGGGCGCATTTGGGCTGAAAGCAAGGAAGGCGAAGGCAGTGCTTTTACATTCCTTTTACCCGTCAACAAAAAACACGAAGAACCTCCCAAGCCATTTTCAGAATAAAAACTCTCCCGTCAACCCGTTGACGGGATTTTTGTTTCTTTGATACACTCACGCCCATTCTTTATCTCGTTGCGAGGACGCAGGTATTCGAAGCAGCCTTCCCTTGAATTGGAAAACCTCATGCAAAGCATCAACTCACAATTTGACTTGATTCGCCAGTCTGCAACTGTTGCCATGGCAGACCGCATCCTTGCTCTCAAAGCCAGCGGAAAAAAAATTGTCGGCTTGCAAGTCGGCGACCCTGACTTTGGGACCCACCCTGCAATTGCAGAAGCGGCTATGAATGCGATCCAAAGCGGCTTGACCCACTATGTTCCTTCACGCGGCTACCCTGACCTGCGGGCTGCTGTTGCAAATAAATTAATTCGCGACGAAGGCATCACCTTCGATCCCGCCTCCGAGATTCTCATCACGCATGGCGGAATCCATGCGTATTACCTTGCCATGCAATCCATCTTGAATCCCGGAGATGATGTCCTTGTGCCAGATCCATCGTGGGCGACTCATTCCAACATGGCTGTCATGCTGCGTGGAAATGTGATCCGCATCCCTGCCCCCGCCGAAAATGGATTCATCCCCTTCATCGACTCGTGGCTGAAAGCATTGACTCCCAAGACCCGGGTCATTGTGTTGAACTATCCATCCAACCCCACCGGCGCGTATCCTTCGCGCGACTACCTGCAAAAATTACAGGACTTTGCGGAGGAACACAATCTATGGATCGTCAGTGACGAAGTGTATGGAAGCTTGTTCTATGAAGAGCGTCCCACATCGGCAGGGGCAATTGACGGCGCGAAGGAACGGACACTCATTGTCAACAGCCTCTCTAAATCCTACGCGATGACGGGTTGGCGAGTCGGCTTCCTTGCTGCTCCCGCACATATTATTGAAAACGCTTTGAAGGCGGGACAAAATTCCATTACCTGTGTCGCTCCCTTCATTCAAAAAGCTGCCGCCTTCGCATTGACCGACCCTGCCATGCAGGAATTCACTGAGGAAATGCGTAAAGGCTATGCCCGCCGCAGAGATTTGGTGACTCGTCTTTCCCGTGAATTGGAATGCGAAAAAATAAAAGTAATTCCCCCGCAAGGGGCTTTCTATTTCTTCCTTGATCTGCGTGCCCTGAAAACGCCCTCGGTGGAAATGTGCGAAAAGATTCTGGATGAAGTTGGCGTAGGGCTAGTCCCGGGCTCCGCATTTGGGGATCATGGCGAAGGTTTCATCCGCATGACGATTGCTGCTTCCGATGAAGATGTGGAGGCAGGATATCGAAAAATTGTGGAGTGGGCAGAAAGACAGGTGGTCAAATGATCGTAGCATTCCAGGGTGAGCCTGGCGCGTACAGCGAACAGGCAGTCTTCAATTATTTTGGCGAAGTCGAAACAGTTCCATGTGAATCATTTGATGTGATGTTTGATTCAGTTGCCAGCGGAGAAAGCGACGCGGCATTGGCGCCGATTGAAAATTCGCTGGCGGGCAGTATCCATCAAAACTATGATCTCCTCCTGCGGCATGACCTGCATATAGTGGGGGAGTATCTTCTGCGTGTGCAACATTGTTTGATTGCCAATCCCGGCGTGACAATGGAAGATGTCAGGAAAGCCATTAGCCACCCGCAGGCGTTGGGACAGTGCGCAGCCTATTTGCGTAAGCACGGCATCAAAGCAGAGCAGGTGTACGACACGGCAGGAAGTGTGAAGATGCTCAAAGAGTCAGGCGCGCGGGATGTGGCGGCGATTGCGTCGCGGCGTGCGGCTGATTTGTATGAAATGCAAATCTTGGAGGAAGGGATCGAAGACAACCCGGAAAACTATACGCGTTTTCTCGCTGTGGGACGAGAATCAGTCATCCCCGCCGCCCTGAGCGAGTCGAAGGGTGAGGGCGACCCCCATGCTGGGGGCAAGGCGAAGACGTCCATTGTGTTCACGCTGAAAAATATGCCGGGCGCATTATTCAAAGCGTTGAGCGTCTTTGCCCTGCGTGATATTGACCTGACCAAGATCGAATCACGTCCCTTGCAGGGCAAGCCGTGGGAGTATCTCTTTTATATTG
>JACZJB010000066.1 GCA_014860805.1 Anaerolineales bacterium | reverse complement strand
TTGCAATCGTTGCTGATTTTGGACAATCTGTAAATTTTCGCGTGAATTAGCGATAAAATCTTGCTGTGCTTTATCATTCTGGACTTTAACCACATGAATAACGATTAAACTTCCTGCCAGCACACAACAGATTGTCCAGACCGATGCCATAACTATTATGGCTAGTAGGTTGCCATTCATCGCCAGATAAAACAAACCAGAGGCAACCATTAAGAGTAGAGCTAAAAACACCCAAAAGGCATCTTTCATTTTGCATATCCCTCCAAGCCAGTCTCTAAAAGTTGGCTATAAACCTTCACAAATTTAATCATAAAATCAACCGTCAAACCGTGTTGTGTTCTGGTTATTCCCATTGATTCCGCTTCTCTATAACTTGGCATTTTTGGGAATTGATAAAAGTATGCGGCGGCTGTTTCAGGATTGACCATAGCAACCGGCCTACCGCCTTTATTATCAGGTAGAGCACTCGCAAAATTAAGAATGGTATCCGGCTCACTCTGGACTATAACCGGCTCAATTATCGCACGTGGCAATTTATTTGCATCTTGACTTGTAACCTGGCTAACCTGAAACCGAATTGTTTTTGAGCCTAATATTACAGCGCAATGTTGGTAGTAGCTAGACGGCCAAGTTGGGCCAACTTGGATTTACGATGAGACAGATAGGCAACATAGTTGCGTTTTTGGTAGTACTGCACCGTACGCAGGGCCGCCAGGATATCAAAAACCGGGCTGGGCAAAACGCTGGTAAGCAAGAGCCGAACCTGATAGATCGTCAAAGCCGGGGCCTTATCCTTGAATTTCAGTCGCAACCGCACCAAAAAATGATGCGCCAACGACACGAGCAGCAGATGATGATGCCAGCCCAGCCAACTGCGGGTTTCATAATGGTCAAAGCCGATTTCACCTTTGCTTTCTTCAAAGATAATTTCGACGGGCCAGCGCATGCCACTGAGCCGCACCAAAGTTACCAGCGGGGTGTCGGCCGGGGCGTTACTGAAGTAGAATTTGAGTTCGGTGGGGTCAGCCAGATTGCGCCGGATGACCAGCCACAGTTCGGGACCAGGCAAGCCCGCCCGGCTCTCGACTACCCGCAGAAAGGCAAAATCACAGACAATCGGCCCTTTGCTGCCTTCCTTAATAGTGGCCTGGCTCCAGCCAGCGGTCGGAATTTGAGCCGCCAGGCTCTGCACGGTGACTGGCTTATCGGTGGGGTGGCACAACCGCAAGCGGGTGGGCCGCCGGCCATGCCCTTTCCAGGGGGGCACATGCACTTCGGGCCGGGTCAGCCACACCTGACTGGTGGTTTTGATTTCGGTAAAGTACCATTTGTCCAAAGCGGCTACTCCATCCCGAAAGGCGGGGGCGTCCCCATACAATTCATCCGCCGCCACCCATTCAAAGGGCAACGGTTCTTCAAGTTGGGCGTTACGTTTGACCGCGTTTTGCAGCAACATCAATCCCAGTTGCGGTTTGGTCTGGTAGGTCAGGTCGGGCGGCAAGCCACAAGCCTCTCTTCGTTCCCGAAACGTGGGCTCAAACCAGTCAGCCGGCACAAACAACTGACTGTCCAACAGGGTATAACCCTGCCGACTGACGTAGCCCAGATGAACCCCCACCTGGCAATTGGCCACCTTGCCCACCGCTCCACAATATTGGGCCGCGACGCCCACCGAGTCCTGCCCTTGTTTGACCACTCCCGACTCGTCGATCAGCATGACCCCGTCCGCTTCTCCCAACGTTTTAGCCACTACCCCCTGGTGAACCAGCACCACCGGTCCCTTCTCCCACGGACTTTGCCCCACAAAATGCTGCATCGTCCGCACCTTTTGGCCGAACTCCAGGGCCATCCGCTCGATATTCTTGCGTTGGCTTGGCCCCAGCAGCCCTTTCAGGTAAACCTTACTCCATCGCCATTGTTCCTGACGGCCAAAGGCTGGCTCAAACAACTCCACATACCGGTCCAACTCGTCCACAATTTGCTCAACATCCTGCTCCGACAAGTTACATTCCGGCGCCGGACATGTTTCAACACTCTGAATCTGGGTTATAATTCTTTGAGACATGGTATTTTCTCCTTTTCACTTGGTTGGTGTTTGGAGAAACATACCATGTCTTTCTTTTTTTGATTAACTTGTCTTCAACATTGCGCTGTAATATTAGTAGCTGGCGAATTTCTTCATGGCCCAATTTTTCTGCAACTTCTGCCGCAGTAATACCTGATTGATCTTTATGACTGATCAGGCTTAATCTTTGGCAACCAATGCCAGTGCCTGCCAGGCTGAATATGATTTTTCTTACCTCTTCTATGTCACCTTTTGCTACAGCATAAAAAAGGGAGGTGCGACCAATATCATCAACTTTGAATAGATCAGCGGAATCATTCATTAGTCACTGCCTTATATAAATTACGCGCCATAACGCCGGTACCGTTCTACCACTTCGGCCATGGCAAAGATGTTGTCGGCGGGGGTGCCGTGGTCCATATTGATACAGCATACCCCGGCTTTTTCCAACGGCCCGGCCGCTTGGAGTAACTTTTCGGTGTCTTCTGCAATTTGCCGGGGGGTGCATTGCAGCATGCGGATAGGGCTGAGACGCAGGTTGAAGAATGCATCCGGCAATACCCGGCGACATTCAGCCACGTCTGACTCCCAACCCACATCAAAAAAAGCAGCCGGAAGGGTGGCATATTCAGCAGCCAGAAGATGCATATTATTGCCACAGTGATGAATACCAAAAGGCTGGATACGTTGCGCCATATCGAGTTCCGCATCACGAACAATTTGCCGATAACTTTGGGATGAGATCATCTGCACCGAGCAATTTGCGTGCAAAAACATCGCCGGGTTGACCCGCTCCACCATCCGGTTTACGGCCACGGAGCAACTTCCAGTCCGTTGTCGCACATACAGCGCCACATCCACAATCAATTGTCCAATCATATCAAGCAACCGTTGGATGCGGCGGGGGTTTTCGTAAAAATCAACAAACATTTCTTGTCCATACAGATGGTAGGCAACATTGAGCAAGCCATCGGTATTAAAATCGCCCACCAGATAGCCATACTCTTTTTCCACAG
>JACZJB010000065.1 GCA_014860805.1 Anaerolineales bacterium | reverse complement strand
AAATTTCAACTGCCTGAGCGCGTGAAGCGGATCTCCGAGCGGGTGATGGAACGGGGACATCTTGAGATTAAAGCATTCAAAAACAAAAAGGAGTTGTTGCAATGGGCGGATCGGATCGGGACTGCCTATAACAACGCGTTTGTGAACAACTGGGAATATTATCCTCTCTCCCAGCGCGAGATCGATTTTGTAGTTGGGAATATCATGACGATTGCCGACCATCGTCTGATCAAGATCATCACTCACGGCGAGGATGTGGTGGGATTTTTATTTGCTTTTCATGATGTCTCCGCGGCGATGCAGCGTGCAAAAGGAAGATTATTTCCATTTGGGTTGATCGACATCCTGATGGAGATGCGCCGTACGAAAACGGTCTCTGTCAATGGCATGGGCATTCTGCCCGAGTTTCAGGGACATGGCGGCAATGCTTTGCTGTATTACGCAATGGGGAATACGCTGCTGGAATTCGGTCAATTCGCGCATGTGGAAATGACCCAGGTCGCCGAAACTACCGAGCAAATGCGTGCTGATTTAAAGAACCTTAATGGCATTGAATATAAGAATAATCGAGTCTATCGGAAGAAGATTTTATAGATCGAAAGTTGCCATCCTTGCAAGTCTGAAAAAGCGAGTGGATGATTTTTTCATCCACTCGCTTTTTACTGCTGCTTTTCGACAACTTTGGAAACCTCGAATTTCATGCCTTCGCTTTCCCTTTGTTGCTCGCCGTTTTCCAGTTTGGTCAGCGGCAATATCACATGGAACTGGCTGCCGGGAAAATTAACTTCATCGTAGCCCGGGCTCTCCACCCAGATCCGCCCTCCGTGAGCTTCCACAATACCTTTGGATAATGCCAATCCCAAGCCGGCGCCGCCGCCTTTGAATCGCGTCTTGCTGGTGGAGTGTTTGCCTAATTCACCGGGTTGATAGAACTTGGTAAAGATAATATCGCGCAGGTTCGGGTCCACGCCCACGCCGCTGTCGCTGACGATGATTTCAACGCCGCCATTTGGCAGGTTGATGATGGCGGGGATGTGATGTCCTGTAATGGTGATCTTGCCTCTGTTTGGAGAAAACTTGGCTGCGTTGCGGACGATGTGATGGAATAATTTTTTCAGCAAATTCGGGTCCGCTTTGACGTGCGGAAGGGGAGGCAGGTCTATGCTTAAGGTCTGTTCGCGCTCTTTGATGGATTTTGCATCTTCCATGCAAACTTCCTTGATGAGATGACTTAATTCCACGGGCTGAAGATGCGGTTTGAGCGAACGCGCATCGATCTGCGCGATGTCGAACATCGAGTCCATAACTTCGTGAAGGCGCATGGTTCCGTCATGGATGCCCTTCATCATATGCTTGATATTATGGTCGAGGTTGGCGTCTTCCATCAGCATTTCTGTGTAGCCTTTGATCACGGTCAACGGGGTGCGGAGTTCGTGCGAGGCAATGCTGATGAAATCGGATTTTGCCTGATCGAGCCGTTCGAGGCTTTGATTATTCTTCTCCAGAGCGCGGCGCGCCTGACGCAGTTCATTGTTCAAACGCATCAGGTTGTCAACCAAACGGGCATTTTCCAGTGCCACTGCGGTTTGGCTGGCATGTGAACTCAAAGTGACGAGATCATCTTTTGTGTAGCGGTTACCGCTTAGTTTGGAACCGAACGCCAAAAGGCCGATCCATTGTTTTTTTGCAAAAATTGGAATATAGACTTCAGCGCGCAGTTGGCTGAACCAGTCCCTCTCAAAGGGATGAGTCTGCTTGAAGGCGGGGAGCAGGTCAAGGTCATATTGAAGAAGCGGGCGTTGCTCCCTTATAAAGTAGGAGGCGATGGTGCCGCTTTCTTCCAGTTCAACGGCTACGAGTTGTCTTTCTTCCGGGCTTCGTGCAGAGCGGAGTTTGTAGATTTTGCGCCCATCTGCCTGGCGTTCCCCGTCCACAAGAAATAGAAAGCCGCGTTCGATCTGCATGCCTTCGAGAATGATGCCGACAGCGATGCTTGCAAGCCTATCCATGTCCAAAATATTGCTGATGCTTTCGCTGTACTGATGGATGGTGACGCTGGCGTCGTATTGATCACCCTTTAACCATTTGTTGATGGTACGCGAGATCAGCGAAGCCAGCGGTGTAAAAATTACTGCCAGCAGCAATGAGATGGAAGCTCCCGCCACGAGCGGGTTGAAATTTGAATCGGCGCCGAAAACCGCCTGTATTAATAAAAATCCCGCCACGTAAAAACCGACGACGGTGATGATGATGGCAATATAAACGATGACGCGCCGTGTGATGCCTTTAAGATCTGGGACATGATGCGTCCCAATGACGTATGCCATGGTCATCGCCACCGCCAGACGGAAGGGCTGTCCGATGATGTTAATGCCTGCAAAAAGAACGATGTCATTGATGAACATCAGGAAGAGCACAGGCCACCAATAGTTCAGGCGATTGCGGAATAATTGCTGCCGCGCCTGTCTATTTGCATTTGCAAGTGCAAGGATCAATCCAATTGCAACAATCAGCCACCCTAAAATCGCCCAGGCTGGGCCGAGCCGAGAGCGGAACAATACCAGTGTTCCATTTGTCCAAAGCGTTTCAGGCAGGTTGAGGGCGTTTGTAAGAATGAGCGCCAAACCAAGGATCCATAAGACCCACAATCCAAACCAGGCCCACCAGGTTTCACGTTTGATGAATGTTTTTAACGCAACGATCGTGATCGTAGCCAGTGTGAACGCAACATACGTCTGTATTTCTTGAAAAAGAAGCGCATCTTCCCCGATGGGCCAGATGGCTTCCGTGACATTTAAGACCAGAGCCAATAGAGCATACAAAGCCACAAGCCAGGTCGCTGCTTCGTGCCCTTCGTCCCGCCGCTGTATCGCGAAGAAAATGACCGGCAGGTACAGCGCGGCAAGTAAAATCAAATAAATGAATTGCGACAACGATGTGTTCATAATAACGCAGAGATTTTACTCGAAAAATTTCACAAATCGGTTATCATTGTTGTATGCTTACATCCCGCGCATCCCGCCAAAAATACAATTTTTCCTTGGATTTTTTTCGCCCGGACGGGCATGTCATTTTTTCAGATTTGGCATCTGCCCGGGCTTTTGCCGCCCAAATGTCAGCGCTTCGCACCGACCCGGTTCCTGCCACTGACCTATATGCACTGTCCCTGCTCGATGAGGCGTATCACATCCTCCTCAAGCATTTTTACAGCCGTTATACCGGCGTGATGGGACGCGCCATGGGGATGCTGCAATCGAACCTTGGCTCAAAATATGATTTAACTCTCACGAAATTTACTGAAGAATTCCCGCCGCTCCCCGTCTTTCGTGGTGACGTGACGGCCGGAGTTTATCTTTCCACCAAAGTCCCCAACCTCGGTGACCTTGGGCGCGGTGTGCGGGCTGCTTCCATTGAAGAGATGCTGCTGGTACATAATTTCAACAAAAACCCGGCAGTCAATCGTTACAAAGAACTGATCGATGAAAAAGCCATGAACGGCTCCGCGTACAAGGAGTTCATGCAGTTGTTGCTGGATTTCTTCTCCCGCCAACCCGGTTTTGGGAACGGCGAATCGTCTCTTGGCGAATCTCTCACCTATCTTCTCGAAGCTCCCATCAAAGCCGCGCCGGATTCTTTGGAAGGTCAGCTAAAATTTATCATCGAAAAATGGGGACATTTGCTCGGCGAAGCCTTCTCTGTCCGCATTCTGCGCGGGATTGATTACTTAAAGGAAGATATTCTCCGCTTGCAGGGTCCTGTGGATTTTTCCAACCCCGAAACTTATATTCCTTCCTTTGCTTCTCCTGAATATGCAGAATATGAACGCTACAGCGCCGACAAAGACTGGATGCCGCGTTTGGTTTTGCTGGCTAAAAATACCTACGTTTGGCTTGACCAGCTTTCCAAACAATATGGACGCAGCATCACATCTCTCGACCAAATCCCTGACGAAGAACTGGATTTGCTTGCATCCCGTGGATTTACAGGCTTGTGGCTCATCGGTCTGTGGGAGCGCAGCCGCGCTTCTCAGCGCATTAAACAGCGTATGGGGCAGGCGGATGCCGTCGCTTCTGCGTATTCTCTTCATTCATACGACATTGCCAGCGACCTTGGCGGCTGGGATGCGTTGAACAGTCTGCGCACACGCGCCTGGGCGCGCGGCATTCGTCTTTCCGCAGATATGGTTCCCAATCACATGGGCATTGATTCAAACTGGGTTGTTGAACATCCTGATTGGTTCCTGTCTTCTTCTTTCCCACCTTTTCCTTCGTATTCCTTCCGTTCAGAAAACCTTTCCGATGATTTACGCGTCGGAATTTACCTTGAAGACCATTACTACGATAAAACGGATGCGGCTGTAACGTTCCAGCGCCGCGATCATCAAACAGGTGACATTCGCTATATCTATCACGGTAACGATGGCACATCCTTCCCGTGGAATGATACGGCTCAGTTAGATTACACAAACCCCGTTGTGCGTGAAGCAGTCATTCAAGTTATTTTGCATGTGGCTCGTAACTTCCCTGTTATTCGTTTTGACGCGGCGATGACGCTCGCCAAAAAACACGTACAACGCCTGTGGTTCCCTGAGCCCGGCGCGGGCGGCGCAATCCCGTCCCGCTCGCAGTATGGTATGACCAAGGTCGAGTTCGACGATAAAGTCCCTGAAGAATTCTGGCGCGAAGTCGTGGATCGCGTCGCTGCTGAAGTCCCCGATACGCTTTTGCTTGCCGAAGCTTTTTGGCTTATGGAAGGTTACTTCGTCCGCACGCTTGGCATGCACCGCGTTTATAACTCCGCGTTCATGCACATGCTTCGCGACGAAGACAACGCCAAATATCGCATGGCCATCAAAAATACGCTGGAGTTTGATCCGCAAATTCTCAAACGCTATGTCAATTTTATGAACAATCCTGATGAGAAAACCGCCGTTGAGCAATTCGGCAAGGGTGATAAATATTTTGGGATTTGCACTGTGCTTTCCACGCTGCCTGGCTTGCCCATGTTCGGTCACGGACAGGTGGAAGGCTTTGCTGAAAAATATGGGATGGAGTTCCGCCGCCCGAAATGGGAAGAAACCCGTGATGATGGACTCGTCCGCGGGCACGAATGGCGCATCTTCCCGCTTCTTCACCGCCGTTACCTGTTCGCTGACGTTGAGCAGTTCCTACTCTTTGACTTTTACCGCCCCAACGGCGGCGTGGACGAAGAAGTCTTCGCCTATTCCAACCGTTTCAACGAAGAGCGCGGCTTGGTCATTTATCACAATAAATTTGCCGATACCAAAGGTTGGATCAAAACTTCTGCGGCCTACATTGAAAAGTCATCAGGTAAGATGAAGAGCAAGAACCTTGCTGAAGGTCTTGGATTACCCCGTGTGGGACATGTCATCTTCAAAGATTACGTCACCCAGCTCGAATACATCCGCTCCTGTAAAGAGATCTGGGATAAAGGTTTGTACGTGGAGCTTGGCGCCTATCAATGCCATGCTTTCATGGACTTCCGCTTTGTGGGAGATACCGAGTGGAAAACCATCTGCGACCAATTGAACGGCGCAGGTGTCCAATCCATGCAGGCTGAGTGGAAGAAATTATTTGCCGTAGTTGAAGAAACTCCAGCGGAAGAAAAGCCCGCCAAGAAAAAGCGCGCTGTTCGTAAAGCGGCTGTCAAAAAGAAGCCTGTTGCGAAGAAGGTTGTGGCGAAATCCAAGGCAAAGAAGACGCCAGCAAAAGCCAAAACCACAAAAGCTGCCGTGAAAAAGGAAGTGCCTAAAGCGAAGAAGATTGTAGCCAAGAAAACGTCTGCTCCCAGGTCCAAGCCAGGCAAGAAGCCTGTGCTTAAAACGAAGCCCGCAGTCATCACAAAGAAGGTTGTTACAAAAAAGCCTGGGACAGGAAAAGGATCTGCTTCAAAGAAGAAATAAAAAACATACATTCAAGGTTTTACCTTGAATGTATGTTTTTTAAAGAGGCGGCCAGTGTTTGGATGGAGAAAAAATTCATTAATTAGAATCATCTTTCCGATTAAGGCTGAAGCGCCTGTTTGCGCGTAGTCATAAATCTGCGCCCTGTCAATGTGTACCAAACTTCGACCCTACAAATACCATACGATTCCACAACAATCTCGCATTTGTCATTGACTCGCATTTTGAATCGTACTATACTCATCTCATCGAGGTAACGCCATCATGCGCTTATTTCAGGAAGTACCCATGTTCGTTGATTAACACACGCGGATGTCTCCGCGTGTGTTTTTTTATATTCCCTCAAAAAAGGAGATTAATACAATGGATTCTGGACTGATCGGTAAGGTAGAAAAGGCAAAGCGATATGCTGAAGAC
>JACZJB010000064.1 GCA_014860805.1 Anaerolineales bacterium | reverse complement strand
TGTTCTTATTTTTTGGATGGACGAGGAAACGGTAATAGGGAACTCCCCAATCATCCTGCAATAACAAGGCGGTACCAACAATATGTTCACTCAATTTGTATTGAAAGAATAACAGTACGCTTTTGGCGTTCATGTCGGTTTGATAGATTGATTCTTTCCGCAGAGAGGGAAATATGGGCGCGCCGAGCGTCAGGAAACCGTATTGAGTAACCAACTCGAAAGTGAGCGCCGTGCTGTAGGAAATATCTGTTATTTCTGGCTTCATTATCTTCTCCTTTCAGCTGATGAATTGCGGGAAGTAGGTTATGCAGTCAAGCCTGACTCTCAGAACCAGCGTCGTTTTACTTGGAATGTCGGCAAAGACTCGACTTGATGCTTACTGAGTTTCAAGAACACAGTATTCTCGCGAACAGTTTTTCGTCACACAATTAAAGATTCTGAACAGCGTCTTAATTGGGTAAAGATTGTTTTTCTCCATCCTCAACTTGAGGAATTGAATCATTGGTCTCTAAAGTGGAACCACCATCATCTTCCCAACGGAGTTTGTTTTCAATCACAGCTTTCTTTTTACACCACAGGGCATGTCACGTAGTTTGATTTGACTTCCATTTCCAGTATAAAATTAATCCAATTTAGTGGAAAATCTTTTATCTTATTCTTGAGCACCAGCCAGTGCATGAAGGGCGTAAGCTCAAATTTGTACCAGGGTGAGAGGGGAATGCCGTGCCATAGTTCTTGCTTTTTTTCAAACATATTAGCCTCTCGGTAAGAACTCTCATCGTCTGTCAGAAGGCGGGTAAGAGATCAGGTTTATTATTTCTACTGAGCAGTATATCCACCATCCACAAGATAATATCCACCAGTCATGAATGATGCTTGATCCGAGCATAGAAAGGCAACCAAATTAGCTACTTCTTGAGATGTACCCATGCGTCCAACCGCATGCAGGCCGCTAAGATACGCCTGAGTAGGTTCATCTAATATACTTAGGAGCGGGGTTTTGATAAAACCCGGGCCTACAGAGTTGATCCGAATTCCTTGCTTACCATATTCAAGAGCCGCAGTTTTTGTAAGTCCTAAAACACCATGTTTTGCAGCTACATATGCGGAAGAATTGGCAAACCCAACTGAGCCCAGAATGGACGCCATATTGACGATTGCACCAGTGCCTGCCTTGAGCATCTCTTGGATTTCATACCTCACGCAATAAAAAACGCTGTTGAGGTTGACGTTAATTACCTTGTTCCAACCTTCAATGCTATAGCTGCCGGTGAGATTTTGCTCGCCACCAATGCCTGCATTATTAACTGCAACGCTTAGTTTGCCAAAGGCAATAACTGTATCTGCTACCATCTTTTCCACAGCCTGCGGGTCTGATACATCCACCTTGAGGAAGATGGCATCTCCACCGGCTTGCTTTATTTCAGCGACGACTTTTTCGCCAAGTTCTGCATTCAAATCGCTAATTGCCACCTTTGCACCTTCACGAGCAAAAGTAAGAGCGCAGGCTTCGCCAATGCCAGAAGCGCCGCCAGTAACTAAGGCAACCTTGCCTTCAAACAGTTTGGTATTCATTTTTTATCTCCTCGTCAAATGATTAAAATTTTGGCACTTGTAGTTTATGACACGGAAGCCCACATTGATACCATCCTCTAGATAAGTATTTACCTAATAAGGTGGACAGTGTTGCGAGTGATTAAGAGGCTATAGCATTTTAGGTAGATACTGCGATTCTCTCTTGATCATGTATTGCCAAGTTCTTTGGTTTGAAAACAAAAACCGTTAAATGGAAGGTAAATTGTCCAGCCATTCTGACTCTCAGAATAAGTGCTTTCATGGTTTATCTCCTAGATGATTTGAGCGCGAAATTAAATTTTTCGATATATTTATGGATGCTAAAATCCCAGATTCTCTTTCACTAAAATCATTGTGGTACGGCCCAGTGCAAACTCTTTTTTGACGATCAACAGTTTATCAATGCTACTCTCGACACCATAAGCGTTGAGGGCGCGTGCGTTCTCTAGTGGAAGCGTATATTCCTCGATGCGTTCCATGCCGTCCTCGAGGGTGGAAACTATTTTTTGTGTACCAACTACCCAAATAAGATTGGCTGCCGAAGCCGCGTAACCCGCTAATTGACTACCAGTCTTTGAAGCAATGATGACATGACCGGTTTCAGTAACTGCATGAACACTGCCAATCATATATTCAGGAGTTGAGCCTAGCTTTTGCATCTCGCGATTTTGGGTCTTGCGATCCATCAATGCTATTTTTGCTCTTACCGAGTTATAGTGACCGGACTCATCAATTTCTTCGGTAATACCCAAAGCATTCAGCGTAACTGAACTGGATGTGAAAATTTCCGCGTCGGCCGGAATTATCTCAAACAGTCTCTTTTTTGCCTCTGCACCATTCTCAGTAACAATGACATGGATGTTGTTGATTTCCAGTGCTTTCACGGTGCGTTCAACTTGAGCATCAGAAGCGAGAATTGCGAATTTGGTAGTTTCAATTAGAGGTGTGGTTAACATGTTGTTCCCATTGAATATTATTTTATGGATCTATTTAGTTCACGAATTCCAAATCCAACTCCTTGGTTACTTCTGGAGTTTGTATATCTAACACTGCCGTGGTTGAATTTCCTTCAAACAGTACTAGTTTTGTCAATCGCTCGTACTATCTGGCCCAGCGCCTGTGAATTGGAAAGTTTGGAAGCACCTCAACATTCTGAAACACGCTTGATCCAAGCAAAACTGCCGCCCATGAATTCATCATACAGTAAATATTCCCCAGCCGCATCCATCAGCCGGGGAATATTTGTCTCCCCCAGTTGGGGGGGGATCGGTACCATTGGTTTGAAACTTGTAACTGAGATTACTTCGCTGTTACAGTAACGGTTATATAAAGGACACATAGGGTTCTGCTACCAGAGACGATTGCCCATGTGGTGCTATACAAACCAGGCTCGTCTGGGGCACGCATATCCACAGTGATTTGTCCACTTTCTCCGTTTTTAATGGTTTGAGTGAGGTCATAACCAGCTTGCTTATACATCTTTGTGCCGCTGATAAACTTGTAATCCACCGAATCTGTGCGCCAATCATATCCACTGAAATTCCTGACCGTCCAGACGGCGTCAAAATCGCTTAGAGCGGCAACTGAATTCCAGGGCGCGGCAATTGACACCGCGCAGTAGTTCCCTGATGGCTGCCCGGTTGCAACCGGGTTATCTTGATCTGCCAGGGTTGAGATGGCGACCCAAATGGTTTGACCGAAGCGCTCGCCTTTGTCGTTCTCAATCTGCCAGAAGCCCTGATAGGTTAATGGCTCCTTTGGCGCGATCAGGGTTATGCTCAAATCAACGGTCTGCCCAGGAGCGACATTCACAGGAATATTTAATGGCTGTCCATTCATTTTTGCGGCTGTGACATTTCCGTAAGCGTACACCAGACGATAATTTGGCGTCCACGTACAGGTTCCGGTGTTTTCTATCCGCCAGATTTTGACAAATCCTTCTTCGGGCGTGACGAATGGCGGATTTTTCATATTGTTGTCACCGTAGGTTACATCTGCAACAAATTTCATTCCGTTCAGGCAGACTGGCGGGACAACCGTCGGGACAGGGGGAACTGCTGTGGCGGGCGGAATCGGTGTGGATAGAATCCCGGCCACATCGCTCTGAATATACTGTTGAAGAAATCCTAGAATTGTCCCGTCTGTGAGCATTTCATCCATCACCCGGCCGATCTCTGCTTTTAAGCGAGGTGCTTCCGACCGCATTGCAACCGCCAAATTTTGCTGGTCGAACCCCTTTCCCGCCACTCGTAAATCCTGACGGGAGCCGTAATATTTTGCTGTTGCCTGGCCGACGACTACCACATCAACTCGCTTTTCGATCAGGTCCCGCACAGCTTCATCAGTCTGTGTGTAACTCAATAATTTATCCGTGCTCATCAGCCCGGTGTCCACCAGTAGGCTTTGCGCCATACTTTCATATGTAGTGCCTCGTTGCACCCCCACACGAAAGCCAGCCAGTTGTGTGAAATCAGTGATGTTCGGTATAAGTGAATCACTTCTTGCCAGAATGGCAGTTTCATTCACGTAGTATATGGGTGAAAAAGACAATTGACTGGCGCGTTCGGGAGTAATAGAAATGGCGGCAACAGCAAGATCAATTTGGTTAATCTGTAATGCACCGGAAAGTCCTTCAAAAGCGTAGTTCTGGATTTCAACTGGAATTTGCAGGCGGCGTCCGATTTCCTCGATCAGTGCAATATCGAATCCAACAACCTGAAAATTTGGATCGACAGAACTAAAAGGCGGGTAGTCCCAGGATGTGCCCACTACAATTTTATTATTTGCTACAATACGATCCCAAACATCGTCACTCTGCGGTGCGGTGCTCGTTGCGCTCGGTTGAGGAGTTACACTTGGTGCGACCACGGTAAAGGGCACCGTTGGAAGCGGCGTAGAGCAAGCTACAAGAAACACACTCACGATAACCGTCGCTGAAAAAAATTTTAGTAATAACGATTTCATTTAATCTCCTTATCAATTATTCTGAATTAATAGTTCCAGAAAATTTTTATTCTGGACAGAATGCCACCATATTACTTGCATACAATGAACACTCCCCCTGATCCAACCGTGAGTAGTAGTCACGAATCTCTTTCAGGTGCGCCCAGGCAATTTTTCCTGTAAGCAATAGGTCATTCCCAGTTACATTTGTCTCGGGATCAAATAATCCGTGTTCAAGTTCCACCTCAAGTCTACGTCGAAATTGTTCCGGATTGATCAGTGCCCAATCAATTTTGAGCTGTGCTCCAATAGAGCGCGCTTCTTCTGTTGAAATTTGTCATCCGTATGATCCTTGTGTCTGTCTTTATTTTTTGCCAAACAGCAGGGTTTCCACAGACTGTAGATTTTTAGCCAACAGTCCCAAATCAGCCTGAGCGGTAGCAGAGTCGGTATCCATACCAGTCAATATCAAATTCAGGCGTGTCAGAATGTTCGCCGCTAGATTGGCGTCAACCGTTTCTACCAATGGTTTTAAGTTTTCCAGGCGGGCGGTTGTGCTCGACAAGGCTACTTTTGCTCCAGCGATGTTTTCGCTTTTGAGCTCGATATGGGCAGTCTTGAGTTCTACAAGAACCTTAAGTAATTCGATATGCAGGTTGGCAGAATCCAAGTCTGACTGCAAATTCTCTTTATCCTGTGCGAGTGTCGCAATGCGGTCATTCGCCGCTGTAAGTTGCGTGTTAAGGTTGTCTATCTGGCTTTGTAAGTCTGAATTGGTCTGATTTGCTTGACTGAGTTCATCTTGCGTTTGTGTCAAGTTCTCGGTCAACGCGGCTTTCATCGGGCTGTAACGCGCAAAATGGTCGGTCAGAAAACCTGCAAGATAGACTACAATGACTGCCGCCAGTGCAATCAACGCGATTCGTTGGAAACGTCTCATTTCGGGCTTCTCCGCCTGAACGGGGGAAGATTCAGACGCCGCTTGCTTCAATTCAGGTGTAGGTTGCCTCGATTCGGGAGTTGGTGAAGCAGATTTGAGCTTTTCAGATTCAGCATTATTCTTTGATGTGGTGGTTTCGTTCGATTCAGTAGTCATAGTTGTTCTCTTTTTTTAGACGAAAGTGCATACAGATTTCCGCAAATGTAGTGATTGGTATTTTATAGGGGTTGCGCCCAACTATAGATTGGAAATATTCTCGCTATTCTTATTTTTCTTTTCGTTTCTTGCCTTCTTTTTTCTTGGATCCCTTTTTATTATTTTGCCTTTGGCCATGATTTACTCCTCTTAAGTTGATAAATGTAGCTTACGTTGACTTGAATTCTTTCTTACTGGCGATGTTGGCTGGCATGCCGGAGATTTCGACTGGCAAACTTCCTAGCAACAAGGTGGGACTGATGCCGTGCTCGGTGATGACGATCTTTGCGTTATCTCGCAGAGAGTTTTCGATCATCTCCAGCTTCTTTAACTCCTGGGCGTTGCCGATGAAATACTTTTCGGCAGCTTCGTTGACCAGACGGATGGCTTCAGCCTTTCCCTGGGCAACTTGAATGACCGCCTCGCGTTCGCCCTCGGCGCGCTGGACGATGGCCAGCTTTTGCTGTTCGGCAGCCTCGAACTCACCTGTTGCCAGCAACTTCATGGAACGTCGTTCTTGCTCGGCAGTCTTCTGCTTGTGCATGGCTTTCTTGATATCATCGGGCGGATCAATCAGGCGGATCTCCACCTTGCTAACGGTCAATCCCCATTCAACAGCGAAGGCATTCAAGATCCGTTGTAAATTGTTGGCGATTTTCTCACGAGCCACTAGGCTCTCGTCTAGTGATAATTCACCAAACTCCTGCCGCAGATTCGTCATCGCCAATTGGACAACTGCCCGCTTCCAATCGTCAATATTATAGAAAGTACGTTTGATGCCTTCTTCATCGACGGTAGGACGCACCCACATAACCCCATCCACCGTAATTTCAACATTGTCTTTTGTAATAACTGGTTGAGGTTCAATATCCATCGTATGTTCGCGGACATCCCGTACGCGCACAAGGTGAACGAGCGGGATTTGTACTCCCAGCCCCGGCATTACAAAGCGATTGTACCTACCCAAGGTTTCCTGAATGCCCCGCTCGTAAGGCCGCAGGGTGAAAATTGGTCCATATACTGTTCTCATTTTTAACTCCATTCCATATTAGATCAAGTAGAACGATGCGAAGAGCTTTGCGTTCTGTTAGTTTGCCAGCATATATAAATGCCCTGATCATGTACTCATAGTAATAGTAGGACGAAACCTCCCCGGCCGCATCCATCGGCCGGGGAGGTTTCGTCTCCGCCACTTGGGGGAGGAATGTTTGTTACCATCACGCAGAATATCAAAAAACAAAGAAGAGGATATTCGTATGGCGTCTCAACCTTAAGTCATGTATCTTTCAGTGAACTTTATGACATTATTCATCATGTCAACTGTCTCAACAGGATATTTCCCTACGGCGGTTTCAGCTGAAAGCATGACAAAGTTAGTGCCGTCTATGATGGCATTGGCCACATAGCTAACCTCTGCGCGGGTAGGGATGCGGTTTTCCGTCATGCTTTCCAACATCTGTGTAGCAGTAATAACAAATTTGCCGGCATGGTTACACTTCTTGATGATCATCTTCTGAATAATGGGAATTTCATAAATTGGCAA
>JACZJB010000063.1 GCA_014860805.1 Anaerolineales bacterium | reverse complement strand
GAAAAGGAATGGTGCGAACGAATTCGTTTATTGGATTTTGCACCAGCCTCGATACATTTCAACGAACTGGCAGACGTTGAAGAGACCTTCGCAGTCTTCCGCTTCCCATATCGCCCGGAAACTGGTCTGCCAGGAGCACACTTTATCTCCGCCGTGAAAGACTCATCTACACCGTCTGGATAACAACATGGCAGCCAAAAAAGATAGAGACCTTGTCCATGTTCGTGTGATAAAGCACCTTCCACAGGGGCTGTCTGTAGAACTGGATAACGGAGATCGTGGAATTATCCGCATCCGCGAAATCTCCTGGGACAGTGAAGAGCTTGTGAATTGGAAGATCAACCATCCTGTTAACTGGGATGGCTACGCATTTTCCATTCCTACCAAAAAAGGAGAAGCTCGCGAGTTTAGTCTTCGCCTTGCAGCAAACGACCCTTGGGAAAATTTTTTCGACGGGTACAATAAAACAGAGGTGTTTGAAGGCGTTGTCACAAGCGTCTTTGAGTATGGCGCATTTATTGAGATAGAGCCGGGAATCAACGGTCTCCTGCATAAATCACAATTGCCCAAAAAACTACAGCCAACCATATTGGATTTGTTTTGGCATAGCGACAAAGTTTTTGTCATGATCCAGAATGTGGATCATGATCAAAGGCAAATTGAGTTAAGCCTGGCGCCGCTGGGAAATTTCCCAGACATGAGTCCCTTTGGCGCGGATAACCAGCCTTTTATCCCGCATGAGGCGGATGAAAGCATCATGAGGCAAGCCTTGAATGCCAGCATCCCCCGCAGGCATATCCTGGTAGTCGAAGATGAGGTATCGCAATCCGAAGCAGTCTGCGGCTGGCTGCGCGAACTGAATCAAAGTGTGGATGTCGTTCACAGCGCAGAGGAAGCCATTGAGTTTCTCTCAAAGACTTTGCCAGATATTGCGTTGGTGGATGTTGGCTTGCCATCCATGAGCGGCACCGATCTAACCCGCCACATCCTTGAAAATTATCCACAAGTACAGGTTGTAAATGCAACGGATTGGGCACGGGCCAGCGAAGTTAGCGAAACTTTGGAGCAGTTGCAGGCGCAAGGGGGCAAGTTGCTGTACAAGCCGTTAGTGCCAGAAGACCTGGTGATGTATCTTTTATACGAGCAAGACCACCAAGGCATTACAAAGCAGCAGAGTAAAGAAAAATCAATTGTTTTAAAAATTCCGCCGAAAAATTCCAGAAAAACCATACATACCTTAATGACCAAGTGTAAAAAGCATTTGGGCGTAGAGCACGTTTTTTTGTTTGCACTTGACCCGGCACATCGCAGAATACGTGTTGTGGAGCATGTTGGCGATGATGCAATAAACAAGAATGCAATTACACAATTGATCTATAGTCCTGTACGCGATGTGGCCGAAGATCGTGATGTAATCGTTCTCAATGAAATTGGAGAACGGGAGCACAGGCGATTTCAATATTTGGTTGAGTTCCTGCCCACAATGACTTCTTGTATCGGCATTCCCATCCCTGCAAATACTGCACAAAAATACGCGCTTTTTGCAATAGACCACCGTGAAAAACAGTTTGGCGAGGAAGCTCAGTTGTACGCGGAAGGAATAGCACTCTCAATTGGCGCAGCGCTGGACCAAAATGAACTTAGAGAAATATCCGCTTTAATTCAACGTTCTGCATTGATCGGGAATTTGGCAAGCGGAATGATCCATGAGATCAACAACCTTGTTGCTCCGCTTCAATATGAGTCTGATAACCTGCGAAAGATCCTGACACGCCTTAAGAAGGAACCGGAAGATTCTATTCACGAAAAAATCAAAAACGAGGTTTCCAATATAGAGCAGGATGTCCGTCAAATCATTAGCACAGTGAATACTTTTGGAAAGATCGCAAAGAAGCCAAAGGTGGAAGTTCTAAGAGTCGATGAGATCATCAACGATACTTTGCTCTTGCTGCGTGAAATCAGCAAGAGGTCGCGGGTCAAAATGTTGTTCAATCCGCCTGAAAAAATGGTAATCGTTCGCAATCAGGCTGTGGTTCTCGAGCAGATCGTTCTAAATGTGACGCTAAATGCAATTCAACAGATTGTAGAACACTGCAGCGAAGAAAGTGGTCAAATCCACATCGCTATGGAATTGATCAATGACGCAATATGCCGCATCCTTGTAGCGGACAACGGACCGGGGATTCACTTTTCGCTTTGGGAAAAGATATTCGAGATGGGTTACTCCACCCGCCAAGATGGCAGCGGAATTGGATTGTTCGTATCACGCAATCTAATGGAAGAAATCGGCGGCAAGATATATGTTGCTGACAGTCATATTTTGCATGGCTCGGTGTTCGGGCTGGAAATTCCAATAGAGTTATAAGGGAAAAAACGATGAACCGCCTGTTAGTTCTTGATGATAATGAACGCTTCGCAGACACCTTGAAGCGGAATATCGCTGGCTTTGATGAGTACGATACTGAATTGGTTGAGGTGGCCACCACACCACATGCGGCAATTCACCTCGCTCAGCAAGCAACTGAGAAGAAACAACCCTTCACTGTTTTCCTGATAGATCAAAATCTGGATGCCGAATTGGATGGCATCCAAACTATGAAGGAATTACTGGCAGTCAGCCCGGATGCTGATGCGATTATTTTCACTGGATTTGATACTCCTCAGGACGGGATACGTGCTTACGAAGAAGGCGCTTCTCGCTATTTACCAAAACCATTTGAACCCAGAGAACTAGGGTTCATTCTAAAAGAGTTATCACGCTCCAGGAAGGTGAGGCTGGAGGAAGCGCGTCAACGCCGTCAATTTAAAGTCGCTGCGAGCATAGCAGAAGCAGTTGGAACAAGTCTAAAATTAGAAACCACCATGGATGCGGTATTAGGAACCTTGGATGAACTATTCGAAAAAACGCGATTATGTGTACTATTATACGACAAGCATCAAAAGTTCCTAAGTTTTGCTCCTGCCACGTTAAAATACTATGAAATCAAGAATCCGCAATATACCCAGCTGGACACTTTTCATCTTGACCAGGGAAGCATAGCATGCCGTGTAGCAAAAGAAACGCTCATGAGCAGAAAAATGGAGTTTGTAAATGTCGGGGACATAAATAAAGATATTGATTACAAAAACCTAAACCCAGACACAAAATCAGAATTTTGTATCAGTTTGCTAAATTCAAACAACGATTTACTCGGCGTTTTAGTATTGGAGAGAGATCGGATTAATGGCTTTTTAGCAAGCGAGTTGGATCTTATAAAGATGGTAGCCCGGCACATCAGCATTGCGATTGAGCGGGCACAGCAAAGTGAAGAGTTGGAGTATAAATCGATTGTTTCCACCCGAACTTCATGGGCTGCGAATATCGCCCATGGAATTAATAGCGAAGTCAACAATATATTAAGCTGGGCTTATCTTATTCGAAAAAAAGCAGGCGAGGATACTGAAATAGGTAAATATGCGTTAAACATTGAGGAGAGCGCAGCGCAATTGGCAAGTATCAATCCATGGGCCAATAAACCTTCGGAGCCAGTCTTAATAGATACATTTTTGCAAGAGGAACTTCTTGAGATTACAAAACCAAAAGATATCCATGTAGACTTCTTGCTGAGTGCACCAGATGTAAAAGCAATGATTAAGATTTCTCAATTTAAAAACACATTAAGGTTGCTGGTTAATAACGCGTCCAAAGCAATGAAGGAGATGGAGGAAAAAAGGATCTTCGTCTCTACCTGTCTGACAAACAACAACTCCACAATTGAAATCTTATTCAAGGATTTTGGGCCCGGCATTAGTGAAGACAAACATTCCTCAGCCTTTCGCATCCCATTTACATCCAAGCAAGAAGGCGGATATGGATTGTTGTTTATCCGACAGATGATTGAAGATATGCATGGGCAAATTAGACTCCTTCCTTACGAAAAAAGTAGCGGAGCCGAGTTTTTAATCCAGTTACAAACTTCAGATTCAACATCAAACTTTCAAGGCGGCTAGAATGTTCATCGATTTTTCTGATTTAAAAAAAACAAAACCACGTGTTCTAATTGTAGAAAACAAGCCGTCAACACGCGTGGCAAATCAATCACTTCTTATGGAATGGGGATATGAACCTGTTTTGGCAATGGGCGCCGGAGCATCCTTAATCGCTGACGCAAAACGACAGGCGGAGGATAAACGATGTTCGCTGGCTTTGATTGATCTTCGCATTTTGGATGATGATGATGAACAAGATACAAGCGGGCTAACCCTTGCAGAAGAACTGGGGGACAAAATTCGTTCAATTATACTAAGCGGTTATCAAAATCAAAACGTCTTAAGGGCAATGCTGAAAAAACATACAGAGATTGAGTTTGTCAGCAAGACTGACACCCGAGAGATGCTTCAAAAAACGCTTGATGAGGAAGCGGTGAAATGCACCGCTGCAAAAAGAAATCTCGTTTTTGAAAATCCTAAAATTCTGGAAGAAATAGCTGCATCCCCATTGGGAAAGAACACCAGCGAATATCCTGACCAACTTGTGGATGTGTTTGCGCGATTATTCCCAAACGCAAAAAAACTTCGCCTTGAAAAGCTTGATTTGCGGCCCGCCTCATCGAATGTCTCCACCGTTCCAAGACCCAACTCTGTAGTGCTGAAAGTATATGAAGAAAACTATGAGCCATTTGTTGTTAAGCTTGCCCGTTCTGAAAAAATAATAAAAGAAGTAAAGAATTACACCAATCACATTCACAGAAGATTAACAGGCTACTTCTCTGCAAGGTTGGAACGCAACGCCAGTCTCTGGGACATAGGAGGAGCCGCATATTCCTATGTGGGCGAATTCGATGTGACCACTTTCTCACGTTTTTACGAGGAAAAAACATCTACGGAGATCGACGAATGTTTGGGGACGTTTTTCACCAGAATCTGGGGTAGGCATTACGAACAAGCACACGACGAAGCTAATGTATCCCTTTTCAACCTTTACTCACAAGTTTGGGATAATTGGTATGAGAAAAGAAAAGATGATTTCTTTAGAACACGATTCAAAGGATCGAACCTGCTAAGGGCGGAACGAAGCATCCCAGAACCCATTCAATGGTTCAAAGAAAAGATTGCAACACCTTCGAATGACGTGAGTATCGTTGAAAAAACCCGTGTTGGCGTCACGCATGGGGATCTACATGGTGATAACCTCTTAGTAGATACCCAAAAGAATGTATGGGTGATTGACTTTGAGCGATGCGGGGAAGGTCACATTCTGCAGGATTTCATTGAACTGGAAGCAGACATTTTTAATCGCCTTGAAGAACATAATGAGAATTTCCCTGCCTATCTTAAAATGTGTGACACAATTCTAAAACAGGAGCAGATACAAGGCTTTGACGAATCAGAAATCGCCTCCGAAGACCCGCGCATTGAAAAAGCCCTCAAGACCATATCAAAACTTCGAGCTCTTGCAAGGGAACACACAAAGATCACCGATGCCCGCGAATATTTGTATGGATTGCTTTTCAATATGATGTTCCGCGCCGCGATGATATACAAAACAGACCCGCAAAAAAACGAACGCCCATTACTGCTTGCCAGTCTTATTTGCAACCGCCTTGACCATTGGGGCAAACCCTGGCCTCCAAATGAACAAGGCCTTTCTTGAAACAAAGGAGAATACAATGAGCACAACTCCATCCCATTATCGCGAAGAAGTACTAAAGCCCTTTTTCAACAATGTAAAAAGCGGCGAATCATTTTACATTGTTGGTGCGCCAAGTGTGGGTAAAACAAGACTCATGGATTTCGTCATGGGTGACGATCCCGACGCACTTTGGGCGGGAGAAGAAGTGGACCGCGATTGGGTCAAGAACAAATATCTTGGTGAAGACGTTGCCTCAAGGGTATGGCTGGTGCGTGTTGACATGAACCGCATGAGACATGAAAATGATTGGTCATTTCAGTTCTACGAATTACTGCTTCATACTCTTCTGCTCACATGCAATCGATACAGCGATATGGAAAAAATCGAGGCTTTGAAAGAACATCTGGCATCATTAGACTCGAAGGTCATTCAAAGCAAGGATGCATTGATGGCGCACCGCCTTTTCGAAATGGCGGTAAACATGATCTGTCAATCTTATAAATTTCAAATTTGTTTCGTATTTGATGAGTTTGATGACACCTATCAAACTATGCCGCGTGAAGTTTTTGCACAATTGCGCGCGATCCGCGACGCAAATAAATATCGATTAACTTACATTTTATTCTTGCGAAACCTGCCTGAAAAATTGCGCTCACCAAAAGATAATGAAAGTTACTACGAATTGATCTCGCGCAACATGCTTGGGCTTGGGCCATACTCCGCGATGGATTCATTTCATATCATTGGGCAGCTTGAAAAACGAAAAGACCACGAACTAGGCAAAGAGGATCGTGAGTGGGTGTGGGCAAACAGCGGGGGCCATCCCGGGTTGATCCAGGCTCTGTTTTCCCTCGTTAAGGATAAACCACTTACGGCGGCACAAATGCAAAACACGGAATGGCTGGCAAGGCAGGAAATGATCAGCGAGGAATTCCGAAAAATTTGGGAAGGTCTTCTGGAAGATGAAAAGGATGCCCTTAAGAAAATAGCGCACGGCGATCAAAAATCCGTCTCTCCCTCAACGGGAAAACTGTTACTCGCCAAGGGTATGATCAAACCTTCAAGCAATCAATCCATCGTTCTTTTCAATCCCCTGTTTGAATATTGGATACCGTAGTTTATTCTTAAGAAGTTAAACAAAAAAAGCCACCCCAAAAGGGTGGCCTATTTGATAAAGAAAAGCCCCTTGGCAATGACCTACTCTCCCGGGAGGTCGCCCTCCAAGTACCATCGGCGCTGACGTGCTTAACTACCGGGTTCGGTATGGGACCGGGTGTACCCACGTCGCTCAAATCACCAAGGGACAATTTCACAAAATTGTCACTAA
>JACZJB010000062.1 GCA_014860805.1 Anaerolineales bacterium | reverse complement strand
ACCCTGCGCGACATCGTCATCCTCCGTCCCGACTGGCTCGCCACCGCCATGAGTTACGTCCTCGACGATGAAGCGACGCGTACTGCGCACGGCTTGGTCAAATTCTCGCGCCTCACTCAATTATGGGATGACAAAAACCGCGCGACGGATTCCCGCTACTCAGCGACTCTCCACCCGATTTTTTTCCGCCTAATGGAACGCTTCGATCTTTCCTACCGTGTGGCTGATCGTTCATCCCGAAGCGACTCTGACCCGATCAGTCTCATCGGTCAACTTGTCCCCGATATCCGCCCGCAGAATATTTCCGACGCGTGGAAACCCTCTCCCGCGTCGGGTGATATCCAACAGACGCAGATCTGTCACATCGTGGACGCAAGCAACGGTCAATCTGCCAGCGCAGAAGGCTTGTTCTACCAGTTGATCGTCCGCCTGCATAAATATTCCCTCGGTCGCGCCGATTACAACGCCAGCGTCCACTGGCAGCGCGGGCTGGTGCTGGAGGATGAATACAAAAGCCGCGCGTTTCTTGAACACGTGGGCAACGACGTCCGCATTACTGTCCGCTCGCCGTACCCCGAAGGTCTGCTCGGCATGTTGACCCGCGAAGTGAAGTTCCTCGTCGAAAGTTTTTGGGAAGGCTTGCGCTGTGATGTGATGGTTCCGTGTATTGAACCCTGCGGAAAGAACATACCTGGCACAGGTCTGTTTGAAGTTGAAAAACTGATGGACAGCAAACGCAAGAACAGGCACGAGTTCCCATGTCCCGTTTGCACCGAATGGCAAAACATTGACTCGCTGCTCCGCAACGCTCCCGCTGCCACGCAGTCATTCTCACTTGCTGACTTGCAAGCAGAATTTGCTTCACTCAAAAGCGACTTACGCGATGATATGAATGTCAACACGCGCCGCATTCTCTCCCAAGTGGACAAAACCTACACCGACCTACTGCAAGTCCTCACCGACGAAGCCAAAGAAGGTCCGCGCCTGTTCAGTTTCTTCCCCATTGACCGCAGCGCCTTCAATCCCAAAACCTGGATTCGTGAAAAGTTCCGCCTTGTCTTATGGTGTGAACACTCGCGCCTGCCGCTCCCCGTCTTGAACAATGGCGACATGAAGAAAGGCGTCTACGACCTCGAACTGGAGCGCGAATGGTTCAAGAAATCCGTGCCTTATTTGAAACTCCTGACAGGCACGCTGGGCATGGTGCTCCCCCGTCGCCTCCTCCGCCGTCAAACTCGCGCTGGATGAAACCGCCTACAAACTCATCGAAGAACAACTCGACTTCGGCAAATCCATCATTGACTCAACTCTCGGCGAAACCGCCAAAATCGGCGACTTCCTCGGCACAGCAGATTCCACTTCACTCGAACACGGCGTCGCCCTCCGCTCTGACGGCTCAACCCTGCGCGAACTCCACGCCCTGCTCAAAGCCAAAGACCCTGGCTTCGGCGGTCTCGTCCGCGTGATGAACAAACGCCAGGAGTTCCTCTGGGTCCACGAAAAGTTTGCGGGTGAGTATTAGAACAACACTGTCAGAAAAATCCGCTTCCCTGATTGGCAGTCCACTGAGGGCGGGAAGAGAAAAGTCAGAAAAGCATTACGCAGAACGCTAGCGAAGTACAAACTCCACACCGATACTGAGTTGTTTGAGAAGGTGTATGGGTATGTGAAGGAGTATTATTAGTAATGAGTTCACATATCTGGAGCCGCTCCAGTATGAAATGAAAACATAGTTAGGGTAATTGCGCCTTAATGTGATGTTTAATTGGTGACATTTGAGCTAAAGTACTGCGGTTGGAGAAAAACATGAGCCCCAAAAATCAAGTCTTCAATATATTGATCCTAGCTCCCAAGGACGTTGAAGAAGAACAAAACGACGTGATCTCGGCAATCTTATACATTAACCAGATCCTACGACCCTACAAAAACAAATTAGGAATTGAGATACAAACTAAAAAGGCAAGCACAAATTTAGCAATACAAAGAACCTCAACTCATTCTATAGGAACAACAGATGAATTTTATGATATTGTAGTTTTCATTTTGTGGACAAAATTCCCCTCAGACATTCAGGAACAATTCTTACACGCCTTTGAGCAGGGACGCAAAAGCGCCGACGGGCACACTGTCATAATGGTTTATCGAAAGTTAGAAAAAATCCCGAAAAGCACAATGGATGATGAAGAATCTGTAATAATAGATTACGCAAAAGTTATCGAGTTCTTTAATAAATGTAAGCCAACGGGTGAACATCCAACATTTAATGTCGGATTTCATCATAATGAATTTAAGCATGCGATAACAATGCATTTGTTTGACGTGATTCTTGGGAAGAAAGAACTCAATATTCCACCTGAGATAATTAATCAGATTGATAAAAAAAACGTCATTCGAAAATTTCTATCGACAATTATGAGCGAGCAGGGAAAAAGAGGGATAAATGAAGTAAAGATTCTAATTCTTGGTCAGGGTTCAGTAGGTAAAACATCAATCATACAGAAAATATTACTCGATACTTTTGACTTGATTCAAACTAAAACAGATGGAATATCCATTAATCAGTGGCAAGTTGTTGACCAATTTGAAATCAAAAATCCGCAATTCAAAATCAAATTAAACATCTGGGATTTTGGTGGTCAGGAAATCATGCACGCCACGCACCAGTTCTTCCTCACCAAACGCAGCCTGTATCTCTTGGTTCTTGATTCCCGTTTAACTCAGGAAGAAAACCGCGTTGAATACTGGCTCAAGATCATTCAATCCTTCGGCGGCGAGTCGCCAGTCCTGATTGTCGGCAATAAAATTGACCAGCACCCGCTCGATATTGACCGCACAGGCTTGCAGAAGAAATATGCCAACATCGTGGGAATCCTCGAAACATCCGCTGCCACAGGTGCAGGCATTGAAGATCTCAAAGCCGCCATCACCGAACAAGTCAACAACCTGCCGCATGTCCGCGACCTGCTGCCCGAAACCTGGTTCACCGTCAAAACCAAACTGGAAGAACTGGGCAAACAATCCAATTTCATCACCCACGACAAATACCTCGAACTGTGCGCCGAAAACGAAGTCAGCGACGAAACCAGTCAACGCACGCTGATCGGCTTCCTGCACGATCTCGGAGTTGTCCTGCACTTTCAAGACGATCCACGGCTTGAAGCGCTCGGCATCCTCAATCCGCAGTGGGTTACGAATGGCGTGTATAAAATTCTCAACTCACACACCCTGTTCCAAAACAAAGGCGTGCTCACCACATCCATGCTCGATGAGATTCTCAACCTGCCCGAATATCCGCGCGGCAAAAGGCTCTTTATCGTGGATATGATGAAAAAATTTGAACTGTGCTACGATATCGAGCCCGACAAAACTTTCCTCGTCCCTGACCTGCTGCCCAAAGACCAGCCCGACCTGAACTTCAACGGCATCCCTGCCTTTGAGTATGCCTATCCCGTTTTGCCGTCCAGCGTCATCACCCGCTTCATTGTCCGCATGAACCAGAAGATTGATGATAGCTTCGTCTGGCGCACGGGCGTGGTATTGAAAATTGGCGAAAATAAAGCATTGGTCAAGGCAGATATTGAAGATCGCAAGATCACTATTGCGATTGATGGAGTCGAACACACAAGACGAGACGCTCTGTCCGCCATACGATATCAGTTGGATGAGATTCATGGGTCGATCAAGGGGCTGGATGCGCAGAAACGAGTCCCAATCCCAGAAGCGCCAAATGCCGAGCCTTTGGACTATGATTATTTGCTCCAACTCGAACGCGATGGATTTGAAGAACTTCCCGTCAAGGATGGGAATCGGCTGGTCAAGATCAATGTGCGAAAATTGCTGAGCGGTGTAGTCAGCGAAACCGAGAGAAGACAGTCCGCTGGGAATACAACGATAATCAATATCGGCGGCGATGTCAAAGGCGGCACGATTATCGCTGGCGACGAGAATGAAGTGAAAAGGTAGTTTTTTTAGTGTTGTGATAAAATCGCTTTACGATTTCTTTTCGATAAGGAGAAAGTGGAATGGAAGCAGTAACAATTTCAAGCAAATATCAAGTCGTCATTCCCCGTGAAGTGCGGCAGCAATTCAACCTCAAGCCTGGGCAGCAAATTGTTTTTATCCCCTATAACGGAACCCTGCGGGTGGTGATTGTTCGCCCCATAAAGGAAGCGCGCGGGATGTTAAAAGGGATGGACACAAAAAACATCCGTGAAGAAGTGGACGAGGAGCGCTAATGAACGTCGTTGATTCATCGGGCTGGATCGAATATGCAAGCGACGAGGAAAACGCCGATTTTTTCGAACGTCCCATCAACGATAGAGACAATCTGCTTGTTCCTACCGTCTGTATTTACGAAGTCTTCAAACGAGTCCTGCGCGAGTTTGGCGAAGAACGTGCGCTGGAAGTCGTCGGACAGATGTCTTTGGGCGAAGTTGTGGAACTTGATCGTCAGATTGCTGTCAATGCGGCGCAAATTTCCACAGAACTAAAACTCGCCATGGCGGATAGTATCATTCTTGCCACCGCTCGTCTGCATAATGCCACTCTCTGGACACAAGATGAACATTTTAAAGACCTCAATGGAGTGAAATATATCGAGAAGAAATATTAAAGTGAATTGCTCCCCAAAGACGAACCCGCCGAACTGAAATTCAACGGCGTCCCTGCATTTGAATATGCCTATCCCGTTTTGCCTTCCAGTGTCATCACCCGCTTCATTGTCCGCATGAACCAGAAGATTGAAGATCGTCTGGTCTGGCGAACAGGTGTAGTGTTGAAAATTGGCGAGAATAAAGCGCTGGTCAAGGCGGATATTGAAGATCGCAAGATCACCATCGCCGTTGATGGTCTCGAACACACGCGGCGAGATGCCCTGTCCGCGATACGGTTTCAGTTGGATGAGATTCATGCTTCGATCAAAGGGTTGGATGCGCAGAAGCGGGTTCCGATTCCCGACGCGCCGAACGCCGAGCCTTTGGACTACGAATATCTTCTGCAACTCGAACAGGATGGATTTGAAGAACATCCTGTGAAAAATGGGAAGCGGCTGGTTAAGGTCAATGTGCGCAAGTTGCTCAGCGGTATTATCAGTGAAGCGGAGCGACGCCAAGGTAGTGGCAAGATCACAAATATCAATATCTATGGTGATGTAACAGACAGCAATATCCTTGCTGGCGATGAAAACGAATTAAACGGATAATTTCCTCAACATGGGCACAATCCAGACTCAAACCTGTCTTTTTGGCGCAATTGCTGGTGACATGATTGGTTCCCGTCATGAATGGAAAGCCTGTACCGATCCGCAATTTGTGCTGTTTTCCAAAAGCTCAAAATTCACGGATGACTCCGTCCTCACGATCGCAGTGGCGGATGCCATACTTAGTCAGCGTAGATATGGGGGAGGTGATTGTTGAATATGCCAGGCGGTATCCTAAGGCAGGATATGGCGGCTACTTTCGCCGTTGGATAAAAGAAGATGGTGTTGAGCCTTATAACAGCTTTGGAAATGGCTCCGCGATGAGGGTCAGCCCGGTGGCATGGGCGTTCAACTCTGTTGAAGATGTCCTGTATGAGGCGGAACGGTCCGCTTCTGTGACGCATAATCATCCTGAAGGTATCAAGGGTGCGCAGTCTATAGCATTGGCAATTTATCTTGCGCGAACTGGTGTAGAAAAGGAGGAGATCCGTCGGGAAATAGAAACCCGTTTTGGCTATGACTTGAGACGTTCACTAGACGAGATCCGCCCGAGCTATCAATGGGATTCGACCTGCCTTGGATCCGTTCCTGAATCAATCATCGCGTTTTTGGAGTCGACCGACTTCGAAAGTGCTGTTCGCAATGCGATCTTGTTAGGTGGAGATGCAGATACAATGGCTACCATTTCAGGCTCGATCGCCGAGGCGTATTATGGAGGCGTGCCCAGTGAGATTGAATTTGAGGTCCGCCAACGATTGCAGCCTGAATTACTCAAAATAATTGAGTTGTTTGCTTCATCATACTTGTAATATCCCTCAAGATTTATGGTTTCATAAGTGTCATTGTGCGAACATATTCGAGAGTTTAGAGACTTTCGTAAGATGGAGAATGAGGGCTAATGGGAGGAAAAGAGGTCGTATAATCAAACACACTCAGGGATGTATTCGATAGTAATCTTAATTTTCACCATTAATTCCACGGGATGTAAGTGTATGAACAAAAACAAGGCACTACAAAAGCTTCTCGATGGAACAGCAAGTAGAGGAAGCAGAGTTGCTGAAACCTGAAACACAAGTGAAAAACTGCGGAAGGCGGGCCGTTTTATTTGAGTTTACGTTATTTCGAGATTGCAATGAAGTTCTAAAAAACCTGTAATAAAAAGAATAAGAATTCAGTTTACCTTCAATGAGGTGGCAAATGGAAAGTTACGAAAATGAGGTTTTTATCTCCTATGCTTGGGGTGGTGAGCGTGAAGAGGTGGTTAATCAAATTGACCAGGCCCTTCAAAAGCGAGGGGTCAAGATTGTTCGAGACAAGCGCGAACTCGGTTATAAAGGATCGATCAATGCATTCATGGAACGAATTGGACGAGGCGACTGCGTCATCATAGTCATCAGTGACAAATACCTACGCTCCCCCAACTGCATGTATGAACTGGTGGAGATCGCTGAGAACAAACATTTTCAGGACCGTGTTTTTCCAATCGTATTGCAGGATGCGGATATCTATAATCCAGTACACCGTATCCAATACATCAAACACTGGGAAGAAAAGCGCACTGAGCTGGCAGAAGCCATCAAGACCCTTGACCCCGCCAACCTGCATGGCATCCGCGAAGAGATGGATCTGTATGACCGCATCCGTGACAAGGTCTCTGGACTCACCAGCATTCTCAAGGATATAAACACCCTGACACCCGAAATGCACAGTGACTCGGATTTTGAAGAGCTATACAATGCAATTGAAAAGCGTTTGAAAGAAGGGCCAGCATCAACGGATACGCAGACCGAAAGAACGAAACCAGAGAAAAGCGCAGAAAAGAATAGTGAAGTTTCTGCAAATAATGGCAGTACCAGTGTTGGCGGCATTAATATTGACGGCAACTTAAGTGGAAATATTGTGATCGGGAATAACAACAAAGTTAATAACGGTAAGTGAGCTTCAAATACATTCTTTAGAGCCGATGCACCAGGAGCGATCCGAAAGAGGCAGACATGTCAGGCGTAAATGCAGAGAAAAACAGCGTCGCAGTTGGGAGCATTTCCGTTGGTGGTAATGTTCAGGGAAATCTCACCATCGGCAATACAGGCTTCACTTCGGAAGAAGTTTCAACGCTTCTGACGCAGATTACGTCCACGTTTCAGCCCAAGCCATTTGATGGACGCTGTCCCTACAAAGGTCTCGATGTCTTCGAGGAAGAGGATGCCGAGTTATTCTTCGGGCGCGAGAAGTTGGTGGATGATCTCGTCAACCGCGTAAAAAACTCGCGGACAGTATTCGTCACGGGTCCATCAGGGAGCGGCAAATCATCACTGGTACATGCGGGATTAATCCATGCCTTGAAGCAGGGAGCCATCAAAGGCAGTGAGCGCTGGCTGTACGCGACCATAAAACCGGGACGCGACCCAATCGGTGAACTTGGACGGGTGGTTTCCAGCCTGGCAAGCTCAACAAACCCAGAAGATGAAATCCGCGACAAGGCAATGAAGGATGCAACCACCTTCGCACGTTGGTGCGAAATCGTTTTGAAAGAGGGACGTGATAAACGTCTCGTACTCTTCATTGACCAATTCGAGGAAGTCTTCACACAAATCAGCAAGGAACAAGAACGTGTGGCATTTCTCAACTTGCTGACCCATGCCGCCACAATCGAGAACGGACGTGTGATCATCCTATTCTCCATGCGCTCAGACTTCGTCTCGAACTGTGCCACCTACCCACAACTCAACGCACTGCTCAACCAACAATTCGTACAGATCGGCGCGATGCAGGCAGAGGAATTGGTGAGTGCCATCGCACAACCTGCCCTGCGCGTGGGACTTCGTATTGACCCCGACCTAATCGCACAGATCATTAATGAGATGAAAGGCGAGCCAGGAGCCCTGCCGTTAATGCAATTCGCACTCAAGGATCTGTTTGATTCTCAACAAGAGAAAAGCGGCGTTATCGCTCTGACTCTCAATGATTATTTGCAGCGTGGCGGGATTCATAAAGCATTGGAACGTCATGCGGATGATTCGTTTTCAAAACTCAGCAAGAATGAACAGGAATTGGCACGCTCCATTTTCAGCGGACTGATCGAGATCGGGCGCGGCACACAGGATACGAAACGCACGGCGTTGTTCGATGAACTCGTCCCAGCAAATACAAATGTAGAAGATGTGGAAACCATTGTGCAAAAACTGGCGGATGCGCGTCTGATCACCACCGATGAACAGGCTGGCAAGGATACGGTCACGATCTCACATGAAAAATTGATCGATGCCTGGCCCTGGCTTAAGAGATTAGTGAATGAAAATCGCGATGTTATTGCTCTGCAAAATGAAATCTCAGCAGACGCCAAGGAATGGGAAGATCGTAAGCGTGATACAAGTTACCTATACACAGGCGGACGGCTTGCCAGTGTGCGTGAGCAATTTGAAAAACAAAAAATCGCACTTGGTCACTTGGCGCAAGAGTTCGTGCGGGCAGGGCGGGCAAGGCAACGCCGCACACAGGCATTGCTAACCTCTACGGTCTCAGTGATTTTGATTGCGGCCATCCTGGCATCGGTAGTATTTCAAAACCAGGCACGTGCAAATATTGAAATTGCAAATACGGCGCAAGCGGCTAGTACATTTGCGATTGCACAACAAGAAAGGGCGCAGGAAAATGCGAACGAAGCCCTTTCCCGACAACTCGCATCTCAGGCGCAGTCCCTCAACTTTGCTGCCAGTTCAAATCAGATGGTTTCCAGCCTACTTAACATTCAATCCATGAAATTATTTCCCAACAGGGATGCAGCCAGTTTCTTGATCAACACCAATCTTTCTTCCCATCCCATTAGCCGCATGACCCATGACAATGTAGTGAACTTTGTTGTTTTCAGCCCCAACGGTAAATATGTAGTTTCGGGAGGTGATGACACTACTGCCCGAGTGTGGGAAACCATCACAGGGAATGAAATTGTCCGTATGACTCATGGCAATTCAGTGAATTCCGTTGACTTCAGCCCCGACGGGGAATATGTGGTTTCGGGGAGTGATGACTTTACTGCCCGCGTGTGGGAAGCCAGCACAGGAAAAGAAATTTCACGCATGATTCATGACGATGTTGTGTACTCTGTTACCTTCAGCCCTGATGGAAAATATGTGGTTTCGGGAAGTAACGACACTACTGCCCGAGT
>JACZJB010000061.1 GCA_014860805.1 Anaerolineales bacterium | reverse complement strand
ACGCCGTTCAATCTCGCAGGCTTGTTTTGTGAATATTCCTTCTGCATCGGGCATCCCGTTGACATGGCATTCTTCGACGTCAGTGCACAGCAAAACCCAGCCGCTCCCAGCACCTTCAGCCAGGGATTGCTCGCCGCTTTCAACGGCAATCTCTTCATCCAGGTTATGTGGCAGTCCGCGCCCGGCGCAGCCGACCCGAAATTCCTGCTCGACACCATCATCGATATTGATGTGGATATCCGCGACGGAAACATGGATGTTATGCTCGTTCGCAATATGAACGTGATGTACACAAACCTCACATCCACCGCTACTGCCGTCCTTCCGTTTGGCGGCGCAGGCGCATGGACATGCGGAGATCGCGTCTTCGCATGGAAAGTCTACACTCCGCAAACAGAAAACGCCCGTCCGCTGTTTGAAGAGGCGTTGGGGCGGTTTACCTGCGGGCAATAAATCCTTTAAAAATTTACAATTTCTTTTTCCATCACTTCAACGGGAAAATCCATGCCATGCGCAGGGTAAACCCGTTTGATGCCCATCGGCAGAATCTTTTTCCAGCTTTCAATCACCAGCTTGATATCATCTGCAAGAATAGGCAGCCCCGGCGTAAGCCGCAGGAACCATGAATTCATCGCCATATCCCCCACGATCGCATCTCCAGCATCCAGGATGATGCTGACCTGTCCCATTGTATGACCGGGGGTATGCACAACCTTGCCCGGAATCCCATATTCGCTCAACGACATACCGCTATCGTCAATCACAATATCCACTTTTAGTTTTGGAAGTTTTGGATGCAGCAAGGCTTTTGCAGAAGCAGACATGATTCTGCCGTAAGCAGTCGTCCCTGCTGGGAAAGGCGGCTCACCCGTCTCGACCATGAACTGGTCCTGTCCATGAATTGCGATTTTCGCCCCGGTCATTTTCTGAATATCGCTCAAGCAGGTGATGTGGTCCCAATGTCCATGCGTGAGTAGGATTAATTCAATCTCCTTGGGGTCAACATTTAATTCTTTCAATCGGGTTTTAAAGGATGGGAAGCCTCCCCACGCGCCGCCATCGATCAAAATCGTCCGCTCGCCGCGCAAGAGGAAACAGTTATCAATTCCAACAGGGATTCGGTGAAAAGAAAAAGCCATTATTTATATCCAGTCGGGTTGGACTTGTGCCATTCCCACGCGCTGGAAAGGATTTCCTGAATGTTCGTGTGAGTCGGTTTCCAGTCTAGTTCATTAATAATTTTACCGGGCGACGCTACAAGTCGGGCCGAGTCACCCGGTCTGCGAGGTGCTTCTACAGAAGGAATGGGATGGCCGGTCACCTTGCGTGCAGTCTCAATCACTTCACGCACTGAAAAACCATTGCCGCTGCCCACATTAAAGATCATCTTGTCACGCTTTTCAAGAGCATCCAAGGCAAGGATATGTGCGGAAACCAGGTCCGCAATGTGAATATAGTCACGGATGCATGTGCCATCCGGCGTGGGATAGTCCGTTCCAAAAATCGTTGCCGAGTCTGCCTGTCCCAGCGCGATCTGCAATACGCGCGGAATGAGATGTGATTCAGGCTGATGAGCTTCGCCGCGCCCGGGCAATGCTCCGCAAGCGTTGAAATAACGCAAAGCCGCAAAATGCAAACCGTGAATACTGCGATACCATTCCAAAGCCTGTTCCGTCATCAGTTTTGTATGTCCGTAGACATTGGTTGGACCAAGCGGAGATTCTTCCGTCAACGGCTCTTCACTGGATTGATACACTGCAGCAGTGGATGAAAATACAACCCTCTTTACACCGGCCTGCACGGCAGTCTCCATTAATTGCAGGGAATTGGTAAAGTTGTTGCGAAAGAACTTACCAGGATCCTTCATACTTTCGCCTGCCTCAATGAAAGCGGCAAAATGCATAATGGCATCAAATTTTGTGGAAGTTAATGCTTCTGCAAGAGCATGGCTGTCATCCAACGAAGCGTGGATGAACTTGGCCCCTGCCGGCACTGCGGCGCGGTGACCTGTAATCAATGAGTCGTAAACCGTTACTGAATGACCTGCCTGTATCAATGCCTCTGCGGTTGCCGAACCGATATACCCCGCCCCACCTGTAACAAAAATATTCATGGTTTCTCCTGAAAAATAAGACTATCAAAAATTATATCTTATTGAATTACAGTTTCTTCCTGCCATGCCTGAACATACCAGCGCAGGTATTCCTCCACATGGTCCCCCCAATAATCTTCCGAATGAGAGCCGTTAAAAAAATGATATTCATGGAAGTAATCATTGCGGGTCAACACGTTTTCGAGAAGTTGAATGCTCTCAAGCTCGCTATCCGCATCGCCCACATCCAGCCACAATTGGGGACGGGATTCCTCGGGAATTCCCTTGATCAATCTTTCCACATAGGGCGCATTATCTTTGAAGACTGCCGGGGAATGCAAACCAAGCGCTCCAAACAATTCAGGATATTCCAAACCTAGCTTCACCGTCCAACCGCCGCCTCGCGACAAACCGCCCAGCGAGCGGTTTTGTCTGTCTGCAATTGTGCGATAGGTCCCATCTATGTATGGAATGATATTCTGAATCAGGCGGTCGCCAAAGCCGGCGCCTGGTTCGGCGTTCCAGTAATGATCGTCGGGAAAGACAATAATGAAAGGGGGAGCTTCGCCCGAATGAATTAATCGATCTGCGATTTGTGGAACGCCAAGCCTTACCCACTGATCTTGGGTATAAGTCTGCCCGTGAAGCAGATATAGAACAGGATAGTGAAGTCCCGTCATTTCGTTATAACATGGCGGGGTGTAGACGAGAAAATCCTGTTGCAAATTGTTGCCAAAGGGAATGGATTCCTGTTTTAGTCCCCCCGGCTGGGTGAGACAAGCCAATGGAGTTGGGGTAAAGGTCGGCGGGATGGGGCTGGGGGTAAACGTGGCGGTGGCAGTTGGCGAAGGCGGCGGAGTCGTGGTTTGGGTGGGGACAATTTCATTGGGTGTGGAACAGGCTGAAAGTAAGAAAAGAAGCGAGAGGGTCGCCTTCCAGATTGTTGCTTGACGTGTTTCCATCCTTCGCATTATACTCGGCAGGTTCATTTCATCGGGGCGTGGCGCAGTCCGGCTAGCGCGCTTGCTTTGGGAGCAAGAGGCCGTAGGTTCGAATCCTATCGCCCCGACAAACACAGAGAGACACGGAGACACGGAGTTTATTTCTCTGTGAGCCGTGTCTCTGTTGATTAAGCCGTGTGTGTTAAAATTACGGCAGAGGATACTTATGGCAAAAAAGATTGACGGCGTAATCGAAGCAGTCCGATACAAGAATGGACAGATCATCATGGCGCGCATCTATGAAAAACGCGGCGCCACCTTTTCTGACCGTATCATGGTGGACCGCAAAGTGCTTTTGGAACGGATCCAAAAAGGGCTGCAGTATGTTACGGGTTCGCGGGAGGAATTGCTAGCCAGCACTTTCTCCACCGGGAAATCTGTGCTGCTGGTAAAGAGCAATGACCGCGAATTTCTTGCCACTCGTGACAGTGCAACCCATGATGAACTGGAAGGCGTGCCGGTCTTTTAGTGAGCTGCCATGAAAATCATTGACAAGACATCCCTTCAGGATGCAAACGGAAATATCAATATTATTGCCCGCGTTCAGGGGACATTGAAATACGGGTTGAACTGGTATGGCGAGTTGGAAGCCCAGAAAACGGTCATTGCGCAATTGAACCGGATGCTGGAAAAAGGTTTTGTATTAATCCGCAACTTCACCCTGCCAAACAGCGAGATCGTGATTCCGTTGATCCTGGTTGGTCCAAGCGGCATCCATGTCATCTTTGTCACTCAACAAAAGGGTCAGTTTGAGGCGAAGGGAGATGAGTGGAATCAATTGCTTTCTGACGGCAGGTCGCTGCCAGCCAGAAGGAATCTGCTTGACCTGATCAATAAGCTGGCGCTCGCTTTTCAAAAATACATGGAAAATCAGAAGATCAAGGTGCAGGTTCCCATCGAGCCTGTATTGATCGCAAGCGATCCCGGCGCGCAAATCGAATCTGTGCGCCCGATTGTTCGCGTGGTGCGGAGCGATGGGATCAAACAGTTTGCCGGGACTCTTTTACAGGCGCGCCCCGCCCTGCGGACAGACGCTATTTATGACCTCGCAGACCGCATTGTTACCCCGCGTTCTGCGGAAGAATTGCTGGAAGCTGCGCCGCTTGAAATAGGTGAAAAACCTGCCTCACGAGCGCAAGCCATCTTTAACGCATCCGACCCATCAAGGGAATTTGACCCGAATGAGCTGGGATTTTCCTTTGAAGATGGCAGCGAATCGGAAGACCCGCTGCCGCAAAGTAAACGCGAACCCAACCCAGCCCGTCCGCTTCCCCGCCCCAAACCTGCACCTGTCAAAAAGAAAACTTTGGGAATGACAAATTCACAACTTGTCCTTCTGGCAGGGATGCTTGTGGTCGAATGCTGCGTTGTCGTCGGGTTCGGAATTTTCTTTTTCTTATTTCAATAATCCATCTTGAACAATCCTTTCCTGTCCATCGTCATACCGGCTCACAACGAAGAGAGCCGCCTGCCCCGCACGCTTGGGCAAATTCTTGATTTCCTCCAAAATCAAAATTACTCTTTTGAAGTAATTGTTGTGGAAAATGGAAGCTCCGACCGCACGCTGGAACTGGCCCATGAGTTTTCCTCCAGGCACCCCAATGTAAAAGTATACAAAGAAGAACAGCGCGGCAAAGGCAATGCGGTCCGTTTTGGCATGCTCAAAGCCAATGGCGATTATCGTTTTATTTGCGATGCCGACCTGTCCATGCCCATTGAAGAGATTCAAAAATTCATCCCCCCAGCGCTCACAGACTTTGATGTCGCCATTGGCTCACGGGAAGCGCCCGGCGCCATCCGCTACAATGAACCGCCCTACCGCCATCTAGGCGGGCGCGCCATCAATTTTGTCATTCGATTGTTAATCCTGCCAGGCTTAAATGATACGCAATGCGGTTTTAAGTGTTTTAGCGCAGAAGCCGCCCAAAGCATCTTCAGTCAGCAAACTTTGTTGGGCTGGTCTTTTGACATTGAAAACTTGTACATTGCCCGCCGAAAAAAATTACGCATCAAAGAGATTCCCATTCAATGGTATTACGATGCGGACAGCAAAGTCAGCGCCATCCGTGACGCCCTACGAATGATCAGCGACATATTCCGCATTCACCACAATGCAATCCGCGGCAAATATGATCTCTCAACCTGACCTTTCTTTTGAGCAGCAACTCTGGTTAAATTTCCAGTATATCGCTGGAATGGATGAAGCTGGACGCGGCGCTCTGGCTGGACCCGTCTGCGTGGGAGCAGTGATTCTGCCGCAGGATGATCCGCTTCTTTTCCAAACCTTGAGCGGGGCACGCGACTCCAAGCAGTTGACTCCCCGTAAGCGCAGCCAGCTTGTGCCACACATCAAAGAAGCGGCTCTCACCTGGGGAATCGGATTTGCCTCCGCGGATGAAATTGACGAACTGGGGATTGTCCCAGCCACACGCCTCGCCGCCAGTCGCGCACTGGAAATGCTGCTGATTTTCCCCAATTATTTACTGACAGATTTCCGCCTGGAACTCCCCGAACTTGACGTTTCGCAAACCGCGCTTGTCAAAGGTGACCAACGCTCGCTGAGCATAGCGAGCGCATCCATTCTTGCAAAGACCGCACGAGACGAGAAGATGATGGAAATGGATAAAACCTACCCCGGGTATGGATTTTCACGTCACAAAGGCTATGGCACCTCCCTGCATTGCCAACGGATTTTTCAAATCGGCCACTCCCCACTCCATCGAAAGACATTCAAGCTAAAAAAAGCGGCATGAGGTTAAACCTCATGCCGCTTCTGATTATTTTCTCAGAATTCCGCCGCCCGAAAGTTTACTTTCAGGTTTTCCGGACCGCCAGGCATAATATCCCAACCCCGCGCCGCCCAGCAGAAACAAAGCACCAATAATGCCGAGAGTTACAGACCTGCCGCTATTGTTGTCTTCCGCAGCTGCAACGGGGTCAACCACCACATCCTTAGACTGAATGCCGAAATCGACAAATGCAAGATCACCCGCATTTACATCCAGCGAATAGTTCAATTCCATGGTCGGGTTGTAATTATCTGGAATACCGACCGTAATGTTGTAATTCCCTTCGGGTATGTCTGAAAAACAAATGCCTTGATAGGCCTCAGGATCGGCTTGAATAACCGTATCTAGTGCAGCGGAATATTTTCCGTTGTTTTCTGTCAAACTGACTGCGCCGCCTGCAACAGCCCCTTCGGTTTCTTCGCGAAGCGCATTGCCGTTGACATCGTCAAATAGCAAAACGCAGACTTCCGTGGTGCCAGATAAAGGCGTGGGAGTGACCGTCGGCGTCCCAGCTGCGGGCGGCGGCCCGGAGGTTGGAGTCAACGCAACGGACACAACACCGATCAGCAATTCCTGACCCTCGATAAGGGTGCAGTTCTCATCCAGTTTTGAATTCAGTTGACGGAGCTGTTCCACTGTAATATTGTTCAAAGCAGCCACGCGGAAACAACCGTCGCTGGGTTGAACGATATAGATAATGCGACCATCCGCCCCCGGTGTTGGCGTGGCGGCAGCCTGCTGTATCACCGGGGCTGCGTTAACAGGCAACCACAATCCCACCAGAAGCAGGCTGACCAGAGTCAGTAAAATAAAAAATCGCTTTGGATTCATTTGGAAAATTATATCAGATTCGATTTGGCTCATAAATTCCCATCTCAAAGATATCGAACTGCTTGAAAATCGGTTTTCAGTATAAAATAAGAGAACGCTTTGTTACCACCAGACCAAATCACAGGAGAAGTAATGTTGCGTTTTATCGTACGACGGTTGGTATCGATTCCCATCATTTTGGCTGCAGCAAACTTTTTAGGGTTTTATTTTGCTTTTTCCATAGCTCCAATCGTTTCAACAAATAATCCATATTCACAAGGCAGCTCAGAACTTCCGCCGATAGTACCCGAATATTTGAATTATCTATCGAATGTTTCACAAGGCAATTTTGGCACCACCTTTAATGGAGAAAATGTTACAGAAGCCATTTCCAGAGTTTCAATCGCCAGCACGGGGTTAATCGGCATCGCCCTGCCTCTCAGTATTGTG
>JACZJB010000060.1 GCA_014860805.1 Anaerolineales bacterium | reverse complement strand
TCCTTGGCTTCCACAGCCTGATGCAAACCATCACTCCAGCGGCGGCCCGGCATGAGGCGCCCCGTGAACTCATCCACGATGACAACCTTGCCGCCCTGCACCAAATAATCCTTGTTGCGATGGAAAAGATATTGCGCGCGCAAAGCCTGTTCAAGGTAACCGGTCAGGCGTGCCTGTTCGGGAGTTAAGTCCTCGGGTCTGTCTGGGTCGAGCAGGGTCAGGCCCAAAATAGATTCCACGCGGCTGACACCGATCTCGGTCAACGAAACGCTGCGGTTCTTTTCATCCATTTCGTAATCTTCGGGTTTCAGTTGTTTGACCACCAGCGCCATGCGCCCATACCATTCCAAATCACCGGAGGCGGGACCTGAAATAATGAGTGGCGTTCGCGCTTCGTCGATCAAAACATTATCCACTTCATCGACGATGGCAAAATAATGTCCGCGCTGGACGCGGGCATCAAGACGCATGGCCATATTGTCACGCAGGTAATCGAAACCGAATTCAGAGTTCGTGCCGAAAGTGATATCCGCGCCATAGGCTTCCACCCTGTCCACCATGCGGAGATGTTCCTGGTCTTCGTGCGGAGACTCGCGTTCGAAATCCACAAGAAAGGCTTTCTTGCCATTTTCCGTTACGGCTGCCATTTGAAGCACGCCCACGCTCAGTCCCAAAACCTGGTAAATAGGAGCCATCCAGCGCGCATCGCGCCGCGCCAGATAGTCGTTGACGGTAATTAAATGAACGCCGCGCCCTGTCAGTGCGTTGAGGTAGACGGGCAAGGTCGCCACGAGGGTTTTGCCTTCGCCTGTGCGCATCTCCGCGATCTGTCCGCTGTGCAATGCCGCGCCGCCGATGATTTGCACGTCATAGTGACGCAGACCGATCGTACGTTTGGAGGCTTCGCGCACCAGCGCAAACGCCTCAGGCATGATCTCATCTAATACGTTCTGTTCTGCCTTGCGGAGTTCCTTCTCTTCTTCAATTCCCTCAACAGCCGTCCGTACACGGGCCTTAAATTCATCCGTCTTTGCGCGGAGAGCCTCGTCGCTGAGAGTCTCATATTCGGCTTCCAACGCATTGACCTGCTCGACGAGCGCGCTATATTGTTCTACTGTCTTCTTTGTGGGGTCGCCACTGAATAGTTTTACGAAGTTCTTAAGCATATAATCCCTTTCACGGGAAGGGATTATAGCATGGGGAAGTTGGAGAAATGTTAGAAAACGTAGAGGCTATATATCATTACAACTATATCCACCTTTTTAATAATACCCAGACGTGCTTCAACCTTCCCTGTCAGACATCTGACATTCAAACCGCCCGAAGATTGAAGCACATCTTATCCCCTTCCCCGCTTTGCAAAAGAAGTGAGAACAATGGGTCATACCGCAGGACACAAAGTCTGGTATCTTCACATTGCTTTCATCAGTGTAGGGATTTTTCACCTCATTTTCAATAGACAGGGGAGCGGATGGCATAGGCATTTGTACTGTTTTTTGCAAAAAAGCTTGCATTCCTATATTCTTTTTATTACTCTGAATGTAATTGAGAGAGGGAGCATGGGATATGAATAAAAAAATACGCGTGGCGATCCTGGACGACCATCTGCCCATCGTGGATGGATATATCTACAGGCTGGAAAAAGACCCGCATATCGAAGTGACAGCAACGATGAGTTATGGGGAGGAATTAGAACCTACACTAATAAAGCATCCAGCCGATGTGCTGCTGCTGGATGTCAACGTCCCCACATCAAATGAAAACCACAACCCATACCCGATCCTTCACGCCATTCCGCGTCTATTGCAGGCGCACCCGGATTTGAACATCCTCGTCATCAGTATGCACGCCGAACGCGGACTCATTCGCGCCGTGATGGATGCCGGGGCAAGCGGGTACATTTTGAAAGACGACCAGACCGTTCTCAAAGAACTGGGAAGCGTGGTGAGGACTGTTGCCGGGGAGGGAATCCACTTTAGTCCAATTGCCCATGCGTTGTATGCCAAACATCTGGCTGGCGAAGAAATCCTTACCCCCCGCCAGTTGGAGGTGCTTTCACTTTGCGCCGCTTACCCGGACGATTCGACTGCCGAACTTGCCCGGCGATTGAATATTAGCAATTCCACTCTTCGCAACCTGCTTTCCAGCGCATATCTCAAACTTGAGGTACACAACCGTACTGGCGCCGTCGCCAAAGCGCAGCAAACAGGGCTGATCACACCCACCAAGACCGAGGCGCCGAAGCAATAAATTCACCCACTTCCTCAAACCATTGAATAGCGAACCGCAAGACATCCTCAAAATCCGCTTGAGGATGTCTTGTTTTATATGGATGACCTCAAAATACTCAGGATAAATTATGTTAATAAATACAAACACTACGCTATAATTCCGTCACCTCCTTAAAAATACAAACAGAACACCTAACCAAAGAGAGAGATCCATGCACAAGACCTCGCCTCAACGCTGGCAAATCAACGAACTGCTCCTTCCCGTCTCTGTACTCCTAATTCTGGTCTGTTATACCTACGGCGTCTTGTTCATGGTCCCCTATTCAGGTTTTAACTTTAACAATAACAATGGCCGCATAGCTGAAATTTACTCGGATCAAACCCCTTCCCTGCAGCTAGACGATGTTTTGATAAAAATTGGACCTGTCTCCTGGGAAAATTACAAAAAGGATGCCCGGGTTCTTTTCTTTGAAGGCGTTCAAGAAGGGGATATTGTGGAGATCACTGTCAGGCGCAACGGCGCTGAAATAATCATTCCCTGGAAATTCAAAGGGTTTGATCAGGATGCATTCAATTCCCGCTTCTTTAATATATGGTGGCTGGCCTTCATCTTCTGGTTCTTTGGCACAGCCGCACAATTGTTGATCCGCCCAAAAGATGGACTGCGCAGATTGTTCATAGCCGCAAATTACCTTACAGCGCTTTGGCTCATCTTCGGAATCCTGTCACACTCGCACCTTTGGGAAAGTTCCATTCTATTGCACGCCACCACCTGGTTGATGCTGCCTGTCTATCTGCACTTGCATTGGGTATTTCCCCGCCCACTTAAAGAATTGCCCAAAATGGTGTGGATCGTCGCATATCTGACAGGGTTCGCCTTTGCAGCAGCGGAGATCATCCAAGTTTTTCCAAAAAGCCTGTATATATTTGGCTTCCTCGCGACCCTGCTTGGAAGCATCATCCTGGAAGCCGTGCACTACATTCGGCAGAAGGACCAGCGCCGTGATGTACTTCTGATCACCTCTTCCATATTCATTGCATTTATTCCCTCGATCATTTTTGGAATCATTTTAGTTACTGATGTATTTTTACAAATTGGCCCCCTCGCCCTTTTGGCTCTACCAATCATGCCGCTGGCTTATTTCTATGTCATTTATCGCCGCCAATCGGGCGGGCTGGAAGTACGCCTCAACCGCTTCATTTCTCTCTACTCATTTTTAATCCTCTTCGGTGCCGTTTTATCGATGCTCATTGTGCCCATCTCAAACCTGGATATTAGTCTTGAAACTGCCGTCTTTCTTGGCATTCTGGCGATACCTGTCACCGCAGGTGTGGCAATCACCACATTCCCCGTGTTTCAAGCCTTTGTGGAAAAACGTTTTCTGGGAATCACCCTCCCCTACCAAAATTTGCAGGAAACCTACTCAAACCATATCGCCGCCAACACATCCATCAAAGAACTTCTTCAACTTCTTGATGGAGAGATTTTTCCAAGCCTGCTCGTCCACCAATTCGCCTTCATGCAAGTCTTCAATGGAAAACTAAAAACTCTGCTTGTTAAGAATGTTCCCCCCGGGCAAATGCCGCACGAAAATGATATGCTCAAACTCGCCGCTCTGGCAGGGACATATCCGCCATACGATC
>JACZJB010000003.1 GCA_014860805.1 Anaerolineales bacterium | reverse complement strand
CCTTTTTTTAATGAACGTGACATATATGCGTTCCTCGTCTAATTCTTAGCGGCTCGTCTTACTTCGACGGCGCACAATGTACTGATCGGTCTTCTTGTTGCGGCGGGTCTTCTTGCCGAGTGTGGGTTTACCCCAAGGACTCTTCGGACCTGGAAGGCCAATTGGCTGGACACCTTCACCACCACCGTGAGGATGATCGCGGGGACTCATCGCGGTACCGCGGACAGTTGGGCGGATGCCTAGATGGCGTTTGCGGCCTGCCTTGCCAAGTTTAATGTTGCTGTGGTCAAGATTTCCGACTTGGCCGATGGTTGCGTAACAAACCTGATGAATGAGGCGGACTTCACCGGAAGGCATGCGGATCTGGGCAAAGTCGCCTTCCTTGGCAAGCAATTGCGCCGCTCCACCAGCCGAACGAACGAGCTGGCCGCCCTTGCCTTCTTTCACCTCAATATTGTGGATCAAGGTACCGACTGGGATATTGCTGATCGGAAGAGAGTTACCAGGGCGGATCTCAGCACTCGGACCGGAGAGAACAGCATCGCCAACTTTCAAATCCAACGGGGCGATGATGTAACGTTTCTCACCATCCGCATAAAAAAGAAGAGCGAGGCGTGCAGTGCGATTTGGATCGTACTCGATCGCCGCAACCTTGGCGGGAATTCCATGCTTTTCGCGAAGGAAATCCACAATGCGAATGAAACGGCGCGCCCCGCCACCGCGATGGCGGACAGTTACACGACCCTGAGCATTGCGTCCGCCGCGATTTACCTTGGCAACAAGCAAAGCACGTTCGGGTGTGCTCTTCGTAATTTCTTCAAAGGTATAGCCGGTCATCCCGCGGGTGCCGGGAGTTACCGGTTTGTATTTTTTAACTGCCATTACTGCACCCCTTCAAAGATCTCGAGGGGTTTGCTTCCCTCGGCTAGGGTAACGATCGCCTTTTTAAAGGATGGGCGACGCACCAGCAATCGTCGAGCACGAGTGCGGCGTCCACGCTTGGCAGGCGCATTGAGGATATTCACACGGGCCACGGTGACATCGAAAAGTGTTTCAATTGCGTCCTTCACCATGGCGCGATTCGCTTCATCAGCGACGACAAAAACGTACTGGCTCAGTTTGCCGGATTGATAGCTGGATTTCTCAGTTACCAACGGGCGGATGAGGACATTATAAAGATTGGTCATGTCTCTCTCCTTATCCGAGGTGCGCTACGAGCGCGTCAATTGTCTTGAGAGGCAAGACAACCTTGTCAAAATTAAGCACGTCTCGCACATTCAAATAGCTGGCGAGCAATACCTTGGCACTATCGATATTATCGGCAGAGCGCATGACAGTATCATAATTCTGGTCTTTGACCGGCATCAACACTAAGACAGTGGACGTACCAACCAAATTACCAAGCGTTTCAGCCATCAAGCGGGTCTTGGCTTCCTTGAGATCGAGTTCTTCTACGACCACAATGGATGCTTCCGCGGCTTTTACAGACAATGCAGATCGAAGTGCAGCAAGGCGCATTTTCTTGGGCATGTGTTGTTCATAACTGCGGGGATGGGGGGTGTGGATACGACCACCGCCAACCCATTGCGCCGCATTCGTGGACCCCTGGCGGGCGCGGCCGGTCCCTTTCTGTTTCCATGGCTTTCTGCCACCACCACGTACCTCTGAGCGCACTTTCGTCTCATGGGTTCCAAGGCGGGCGTTTGCCATCTGGCGCACATAAGCCTGGTGCATCAGATCTACATTTACAGGGGCTTCGAACAAATTCGCAGGCAATTCAACCTCGCGAACTTTCTTGCCCTTCAAATCAAGAACATCTACTTTCATGGTTATTCTGGCTCCCGTTTCCTACGCGCCTACTGTTTGCGCGATTCCTTGATCATTACAAGACTGCCCTTGCCGCCGGGAACAGCGCCATTGATGGCAATCAAGTTACGCTCCACATCGACCATCACAACCTTGATGTTCTGTGTAGTGACGCGATCCATGCCCATATGGCCCGAGTTTCGGTGTCCTTTATAGACACGACCCGGTGTAGTACCCGATCCACTAGAACCGGGTGCACGATTGCGGTCTGATGTACCGTGAGTGGCATTCATGCCGTGGAAATGATAGCGTTTTACAACTCCGGCAAAGCCCTTGCCTTTGCTGACGCCAATCACATCCACGCGCTCGCCAACAGCGAAAGCATCGGCAACAGTAATTTTGTCGCCAACTTTCAAACCGTGATCCTTGACGCGAAATTCGCGCAGGAAACGCATAGGGGGAATTTCACTGGCTTTCAAATGTCCCAATTGACCGCCGGTAAGACGTTTGGGATTTGCTTCGCCAAAACCCAGTTGCACCGATGAATACCCTGCTTTTTCCGGCAAACGTACCTGGGTAACGTAACATGGCCCAGCTTCGATGAGTGTCACCGTCCAGGCAACACCTTGCTCATCGAAGATCTGGGTCATGCCGATCTTCTTTCCAATTAGCCCTTTCAACATACTCTATTTTCTCCTTCAGAAGATATTGACGAGACTGCCAGCCGGGGCATCGGCCGCATCATCTCCGTACAGCGCAGTCAGAAGATCTGGTGCGAAGCGGTTTGTGTCGGTTCTACAACACAGACCTACTCTTGCGCTGTCTCAAAAACCGTAATTTTCTTACAGTTAATTGAAAAACTAAATTTTGATCTCGATATCAACACCTGCGGGCAGGTTCAAACGCATCAACATATCGATGGTCTTGGAGTCCGGGTCCAATACGTCAATTAAACGGTTATGGGTGCGGATTTCAAAATGCTCGTGTGAGTCCTTGTCGATAAATGCAGAGCGACGTATTGTAAAGCGTTCCGTCTTACTTGGCAAGGGAACGGGACCAACTACATGGGCGCCGGTGCGTTCCGCTGTTTCGACAATGCGCTTCGCAGATTGGTCAAGAACGCGGTGATCATACGCCTTAAGGCGGATACGTATTTTTTGCTTAGCCATCATACCTCGTCTTACTCGATGATCTTGGTAACGACACCCGCACCGACGGTCAGACCGCCTTCACGAATGGCGAACTTGGAACCCTGTTCAAGAGCCACAGGCACGATCAATTCCACGGTCAGGTTGACGTTGTCGCCCGGCATCACCATCTC
>JACZJB010000059.1 GCA_014860805.1 Anaerolineales bacterium | reverse complement strand
CATCCATACCCATCACGCGTGGTCCAAACGCCACGTTATCGTAAATGGATTGTGGAAATGGGTTTGGTTTTTGAAAGACCATGCCTACGCGTTGACGCAAGTTGACCACATCCATGTCTTTGCTGTAGATGTCTTCCCCTTTGAGCAGAATTTTGCCCTCCACTCGCGTCCCCGTGATGGTGTCATTCATGCGGTTCAGGCAGCGCAAAAAGGTGGATTTGCCGCAACCCGAAGGACCGATGAGCGCGGTCACTTGCTGCGGCTGGATCTCGAGATTAATGCCTGAAAGGGCTTTTGAGTTGCCGTAGAAAAAGTCCAATTGCTGGACGGAAAATGCGGTTTGTGTTGTGTCCATGAAACGATTTTATCAGAAAGATGCAACAGGGTACGACTCGCCATCAGGCAGAGAAGTATCTTTTGAAACAGAATCAAAATTCGGCAAGTCCGAGGCGGTATAATTCGCCCCAATGAAACGTTCTCTACTCCTCTTCCTGACTTTAAGTCTATTTCTCACATCCTGCGGCTCTGCTGATTCTTCAGTGGAAGCCGCATCGGTGTCTGCCGCTCAATATATCGAAAATAAAGGCTCGGACACGATCGTTAATCTAGCGCTGGCATGGGCTGAGACCTATCAGGTGGAACATGCTGATATCCGTATCTCGGTGACAGGCGGCGGCTCCGGGACGGGGATCGCAGCACTCATCAACGGCACAGTGGATTTGGCGAATGCTTCGCGCCAGATCAAGGCAGAGGAGATCGAAGAGGCACAATCCAAAGGGATTGAACCTGTTGAACACGTCATCGCAAGGGATGCGATCGCAGTAATTGTAAATTCCGAAAACCCGGTCAGCCAGTTAACCCTGCAGCAAATCTCGGACATCTACAGCGGTAAGATCACCAACTGGAGCGAAGTAGGCGGTGAAGACCGCCCGATTGTCAAACTTTCGCGTGAGACCAACTCAGGTACGCATGTATATTTTCTGGAAACCGTCTTACGGCTTGGGAACAGCAAAGATAAAACTTTATTTTCAATGGACACCCTGTTGCTGCCCTCCTCCGAGGGGATTATTTCGGAAGTGCGCCAAAACCCGAATGCCATTGGGTACGATGGTCTTGGATATGTACCTCATGATGTAAAGATGATCGCAATTGCAAAAGAAGAGGGCGGCGGGTATGTGCTGCCGTCCATTGAAACAGTCAACGACAAAAGTTATGCAATTGCGCGAGATTTATATATGTATACCAACGGCGAGCCTGTCGGCATCGTGAAGGAATATCTTGATTGGATTCTTTCCGAACAAGCACAGCAGATCGTTGCCGACCTTGGTTTTGTGCCTGCAAAATAAACAATGTCACACCTGCACTTGAGTGCTGGTGCAAAGGTTGCTGAGTCTTGCCCGAGTGAAGATTGTTTCATTGGGAAAAGTATCTTCTTTGCAATGACATGTGGAGACAAATGGAAAAATCTTTAAACTGGCGTGAATTCGTCATCACAAGAGCCATCAAAGCCAGCGGTTATTCTGCTGTTGTTTTTGTGCTGCTTATTTTCTTTTTTCTTCTGCGCGAGGGCTTGCCCGCTCTCAGCGAAGTGGACGCTTCCTCCCTGCTCGACATTCGCTGGTATCCCATCGAAGCGTATTTCGGGATTATGCCGCTCATCACCGGGTCGCTCATTATCACTCTTGGCGCTGCGTTGATCGCTGTCCCATTTGGGATTGGAACCGCAGTTTACATCTCTGAGATCGCCCCGCGTTGGATGCGCGAGATTCTCAAGCCATTGGTCGAATTGCTCGGTGGACTTCCCTCCGTGGTTTTGGGGTTCCTTGGCATCCTGGTTGTCTCGCCATATCTCCGCGTCCTGTTGGACCTGCCAACTGGTCTGACAGCCTTTACAGGATCTCTGCTGTTAGGCGGGATTGCCGTTCCAACGGTCGTATCCGTGGCAGAGGATGCGTTGGACTCAGTCCCGCGCGCCTATCGTGAAGGCGCATGGGCATTGGGCGCAACCAAATGGCAGACCATCTGGCGCGTGACATTGCCTGCTGCGAAATCAGGTGTACTCACTGCCGTCATGCTCGGCGTGGGGCGCGCCATTGGCGAAACCATGACCGTGATGATGGTGACAGGCAACGCGCCTGTCATGGCAACAAAACTAGGCAGTCTCTTCTCCCCGGTCCGCACCATGACAGCCACCATCGCTGCGGAAATGGGTGAAGTTGCCAATGGCAGCACACATTATCACGTATTGTTTTTCATCGGCATGGTTTTGTTCCTGATCTCATTGATCGTGAACATCATTGCATCTTCCGTTGTCTTCCGCTCGAAGAAACGCGCGGAGCGGATCCTGTCATGATGACTAAATTCCTTTCCCGCAATCGTCACACCGTCCAGCGCCTTGGGTTCAGTTTCATCACTCTCATGGCAGTGATGACCGTGCTCCCCATTGTTGGCACGATCGTTTACATCCTCGTGCAAGGCGGATCCGCCATCTCGTGGGATTTCATCACAGGCTTTCCGCATGACGGAATGCGTGCAGGCGGAATCCTGCCTGCCATCATTGGGACGTTGTATCTCACCATTGGCTCAGCCATCTTCTCCGTTCCGCTCGGAATTGCCGCCGCCATTTATCTTTCTGAATATGCCAAAGACAACCAATGGACTCGTCTTATCCGCCTGGCGATCATCAACCTCGCAGGCATTCCTTCGGTGGTATATGGCTTGTTTGGGTTGGGATTGTTCGTGCTGTTCCTGCAATTTGGCACGTCGATTCTTGCCGCATCCCTCACGCTTTCGATTATGACCCTGCCCGTCATCATCAGCACTGCGGAGGAGTCATTGCGGGCTGTGCCACAAGCCTTCCGCACAGTTAGCATTTCCCTCGGCGCAACGCGCTGGCAGACCATCCGCAGGATCGTATTGAAGGAAGCGCTGCCTGGAATTCTGACAGGCGTGATCCTTGGCTTGGAACGCGCCGCAGGTGAGACGGCTCCCATCCTGTTCACAGGCGCAGCCTTTTTCCTTCCACGCCTCCCCCAATCTCCCTTTGATGCCACCATGGCATTGCCTTATCATCTCTTCGTTATCTCCACGCAGGTCCCTGAAATGCCAATTCAAATCCAATACGGCACCGCGCTTGTCCTTCTCGTCTTTGTATTGACCATGAATCTGATCGCCACAGTCATTCGTTCGCGTGCAAGAGCGAGGCGGCAATGGTAGATAAAATCGTCATCGAAAATCTTTCCCTCCAATATTCAGATGGCACCGAATCCCTGCGCGGTATCAGCATGGGAATTCCTCAAAACGCAGTGACCGTTTTATTCGGTCCAGCAGGAGGCGGAAAATCCACATTGCTGCGCTGCCTAAACCGCTTGAACGATCTGACCGAGATCAAAGCCAGCTCGGGCCGCATCCTCATCGACGACACAAATATCCTTGACCCAAAAATTGACGTGATTGCCTTGCGCCGCAAAGTGGGCATGGTCTTTGCGCGCCCCGTCCCACTCCCGTTGAGCATCCGAGAAAATGTGATCTACGGCCTGGAACTCGCCGGCGAGAAACGCAAATCCAAACTCGACGAAGCTGTCGAACGCAGTTTGAAACTCTCCGCGATTTGGGAGGAAGTGAAAGATAGATTGGATGAACCCGCCATTGCGCTCTCCGGCGGGCAGCAGCAGCGGGTCTGCCTCGCACGCGTGATCGCGCTTCAACCCGAAATTATCCTGCTCGATGAACCCACCTCAGGACTCGACCCCATTTCCACAGGCAAAGTGGAAGCCGCCTTGCTGGAATTAAAAAAAGAATACACCATCATTCTCGTCCCGCACTCCGTACAGCAAGCCGCCCGCACTGCCGATCATGCCGCCTTCTTTTTACAAGGTGAACTGATCGAATACGGCGAAGGCAAAACTATGTTCACAGCCCCCAAGCAAAAGAAAACCGAAGATTACATCATGGGAAGGTTTGGATAAAATCAAGTGACAGTCACCTCGCGCCCTGTGGGTAAAGATGACTGTCACTTTTATACTTACCAAACTCTTTCCAAATTCTCATTCTCCCCCACTTTGCGTCCCACCTTCGCCATATCGATCCATTCGCCATGGATTTTCACACGCACCACATCGGCAGTGTAGTCTGTGGTGGTGGAATTTCCGTTGTTGAATAGATACGATCCTACGGCATAAATATCCACAGGCACTTCGAGCTTTTCAAATTTGCGGATTTTTTCAGGATTGAACCCACCTGAAACCACGATCTTCACACTGCGACAAAATTCCTTCGCCGCTTCTCTCCACGCTTCGGGCAGGTCCCATTTTTCTGAAGCAGAATCCAACGCCTGGCGGACGTTGAACACCAATCGTGGATTCACACCCAAGTCCAAAGACGGGTCACCCAACGGCAGCACAGACACATCGCGCAAACTTCCGCTCGTATCCAAACGCACGCCGTACAATTTATATTTCTCAGCCTCGTCTTTTTTACCCGCATCCATCAACTCGCGATATTTCATGAACATCGCATCCAGCACCCGCAGCGTATCACGGACAGAATCGTTGTTGAAATCAACGAGCGCAATGCGTGGAATTTGCGCCGGTAAAATATGCGAGAACTGCATCATCGCTTCAGCTGTGTCGCCGAGGAAAGATGCAATCGCAGCATGGGCAACCGTCCCGCCGCCAGCGCCGCCCCACCAGTCACCCTGCGCATCGGTGGAAACGAACGCTCCCAACTCCTGCGCATGGTCTTTATTGAAGCGTTGCAAAGCAATGTTGTAAGCATATCCGTCAGCAGCCTGTACTTCGTGCACATCAAAACGCGCAGGGAAAAACAAAACGGGCTTGCCGCGCGAAGCAACCAGCGTTTCATATACATTTGTAGCCACACGGCTGGAACGAGTGAGAATGCCAAGCGTGGGAGTTTCAAGCAAGGCAAAGTCACGATACCGTCCGCGCACTTTAATAACAGGCTGAATCTTCGTCGGGTCGCCTTCATATTTGACAATGGTCCCATCCTGCACAGCCCACACCGCAAGTTTGTCCGAAGTGTCGATGAACCTATCGCCATCAAAATAGCCGGTGCAATGCTTGAGCATCGCAAGGGATTTATCCACGCCTACAACGGTGGTTTTGCCCATCCTGCGTGTGAACCATTGCATCTCCACTTCAATATCGCCCACCGCAATTTGCTCCGGCGAAATGCCGGGCGGCAAATTATGGAACTGACCTGAGTAGTTGTAGCTTTCGTTCGATAACGTAGTCAGCATTCGGTTAATGTTCTCAAAATACTTGTCCGAATACCAGCCGCGGCGCATGCGTTCGATGTCTAATTTGAACGTTTCGTTTGTCAGTCGTTTACCATCAAAAATGGACATTTCTTTTTCTCAATTCACAATCTGATTAAATCAAATCATCTGTGGATTTTACGATCTTCATGCCGGCGTTTGCAAAGCGGACATACGCTTCATTCGCCGCGTCGGTATGATCCACCACTCCAGGCACAACCACGGCTGATGAACAGTCGTCAAGCAAATATACTTTCCTGGCAAGTTCGGGGTCGGTTGCCTGAATATCTTCGAGCAGGTCAGAGATCGTCCACGCCACACAATGACTCTTTGCCTGCCCCGCAATGTAGAGCTTGTCTACTTCCTGCAATTGCTGAATAAATTTCGGGTTACGTGTGCCGAGCGTTTCGCCCATAGGACCTGTCCGCACTTCGGGGCCGATGACAGAGTAATTTTCTGTAAAAGGTTTGTCACCTTTTATCTCAAAATCAGGCTGAGTCAGCCGCGCAATGGAATGGAAGAAGATGGCTTCCTCCAACGCCGGGACAAGTGCATGACCGATTCCGCCCAGCATGGCGTGATAGGGCCAGATGGTAAGCGCATATTTTCCTTTTCTCTCCAACTCTTCGGCATAGTGGATCATCATTTGCTGCCCATATTCGGGAGCAATGCCATAACGCGAAGCCAGCGCATGGTTAAATCTCCACTGACCCTCGCGAAGTTCGGCAGCGCGGATGTCGGTGTAGGGCGCAGGGTGGTTTCCATTTTTATCCAGGAAGAAAATGGGATGGAAGATCTGCTGCGCCATGTGAGTATCCATGGTGGCAGTAATATGCGTGATATTGCCGATGTTGCGATAGATAAATTCGCACAAGCGGATGTTATCGTCCACTGCGCCGTGTCCGCTGCGGCCGCCAACGAAAAGTTCAAACTTGGGAATGCAGAAGGTATTTTGCGCGTCGATCACCAAAAGGGAGATCCTGCTTTTCGAATCTGAGGCAGGTTTCAGGTCATGTTGAAGCGCATACTCGCGGGCCTGTTCGGCGAGGAAGGCATAATCCACTTTCCAGATTTCGCCGACGCGGGCTGAGTCAAAAAAAGAGGGTATGGGAAATGTACTCATAATCCTAGTATACCCTTGCGGACGTTTTGTAACAAAAAACAGGCTCCAAGTCTTTGGACTCGGAGCCTGTTGATAGGTCCATTAATTAGGCCTGCGGCTGGGCAACTTTTGTATCTTGTTTGACGGTGTTGGTACGTTGGAAGAGGAAAACGACAATAATGAGATAGGCAAAGTAGCCGATTATCTCCGTGAGGGACGGGTTACCGTTGTAGCCGAACAGGGCTTTGAGCAATTGACCGAAGACCGAGTTTTCATCGACCCATGCGTTCACATCCCAAACATGTTCGATAACGCCGGGAATCCAGCCGACTTCGTTGAATTCGTGAATGCCATGTGCCACAAGCCCGCCGGCAAACAGAATGAGGATGAGGCCTGTCACCTGGAAGAAACGGCGCAAGTCCAAACGGACAGTGGTGGCAAAGAGAGACCAACCCAACAAAATGGATGTGCCCAGGCCAAGCACAACACCTGCAAGAGTTTGGATGGTGTTTGAGCCAACATTGTCGTTGTTGCCTGCAAAGAAGGCAGCCGTGATGAAGAATGCGAGTTCCACACCTTCACGCACGACGGCGATGAAAGCCATCCAGAAGAGAGCCCGTTTATTTTTGGAAGCTGCAGCCTTGTTAACATCTGCCTCAAGCTCTGCTTTGAGAGTGCGGGCTTGTTTTCCCATCCAGAAGATCATCCATGTGAGCAAGCCGGCGGCAATAAACATGGTAATGCCTTCATAGATCTGTTCGGCGCTGCCTTCAAGACTCAAACCAAAGATGGTGAGCATGACGGCGGTCAGAATGCTGACGCCAACTGCGGCAAATGTGCCGTACCAAAGCATGGGAGCCAGGTCTGTGCGGCGGATCTTTTGCAAAGCGCTTAGCACGATACCAATAATGAGAGCGGCTTCAAGTCCTTCGCGCAGTGAGAGTAAATAGGATGGGAGCATTTGTTTCTTTGTTCCTTTGAATGTAAAGATTTATGGTCTTAATAGTCGCGTTTATACATGGGATTAGAGCAGAAATCTATACTAGCGTTTGAGAGAGGTTTTCAACCACGTTGAAAATTTTAGTGCGGGAATAAAAAAACAGCCTGTCCGAGACAGGCTGTTGGAGCTGCACTACTTTTTCTTGTGCGAAGCGGACTTGCCGCCCTTCGCCACGCGGCGATATGGCGGCATGTTGATCGCCAGCACCTTACAACGCGTTGGGTCAAGAAGCTTATTCCACAAATTAGGATAGCTAAGCGCGAACTCGTCGGGGCGCAGAGTGGATGTCAACACCGTAGGCAGATGCGCATTGTAACGATAATTTAGCACACTGTAGAGTTTATCCTCCGCCCAAACGGAGCTTGCCCCGCTGCCCTTCAAATCGTCAAGAATCAATAACGGCGTGGTGCGAATCTCATGGAAGCGCCTGTCGAAGGAAACATCTGAATTTGGGCGGAAGGTTTGACGCAGGTAATCTAGCAGGGCGGTCACTTCTACAAGAAGCGCCTGTCCGCCAAGACCGATGCGATAATTTCCAATGGCAGCAGCAAGGTGAGTCTTCCCACAGAACGATTGCCCCAGCAGCACAAGCCAGCCATCCGGCTCTTCTGAAAAACCTGCCGCTGCGCTAAATGCTTCGTGCAAAGTCTTCACATCATCTTTTGTGACCTTGATGCGCGTGATCTCTTTGTCTTTGTATTTGTTTCCAAACTTATCAGATTTCTCTGTGGTCGTAGTGGTGACCGCTTCCTGCCCGATCTCATCCTCGCGCATTTGGAATGTTTTGAAAGTCATCGCTTTCATCTCAGGCAGTGAAAGCATGGAAATGCCAGGGTTGCTGGTCTCTTCGGGACGGCGATAATCAGGCGCAGTGATCATGAGATGATTCACGAAACCCTCATCCTGCAAACGCGAGCGGATGCGTCCTTCGATCTCGTCCAACATCAGGTTGGTGGTAATTACCGTGGTGAGTTTATTGATGTAGCGATAATTGATGATCTGAAATAATTTCTCCTGCGCCCAGGCAGTCGCATTTTGCGTGCCGAAGTCATCCAGGATCAACAACTCCGCATTGCGGATTTCATCGAAGCGTTGCTCAAATGTGGTTTCAGGGTCAGCGTACGCAAAGCGCAATGAATCCAGCAAGTCCGGCACAGTGATAAACAAAGTAGGCGTGCCTTTGTTAACTGCAAAGTTTGCAATCGCCGCCGCAAGATGAGTCTTGCCGCAGCCATATCCACCTTCAAGCAAAAGCCAGCCCTTCGGAACACGCGCGAACTCTTCGCAAATCTCAAACGACTTGTGCAAATTCTCGCGGTCCTGCGCAGACATGAACTTCGCTCGGTCATTTCCCGAAGGGTTAAAGTTCTCAAAAGTCAAATGGCTGAGGCGGTTCAAGTTACTCATCGCAAACAAACGCGCGCGTGCGCTGTCCGCCACATCCTTTGCGCGACACACACACGATTCCAACTTACCGAATTTCTCGTGCCCAAGCGGCACATCATAGCGCACATAACCAACTCCCCCACAATGCGGGCAGTTTGGGTCGCCGAGAGTCTTCACAGGATTAATCTCGTTTGAGGAATTCGGAGAACTCGCTGTCGGTATATCTGTCGGCATCTTTGACAATGTCTGATTGATCTTTTCTTTCATCTTTCCCGTTTTCCTTCCAGCGCGTCAAAATCGCTTCCACATACTTCCAATTACGGATGTTGCGGCTCACCGCAATTTCAAATGCCTCTTCAAACCACGCGCTCGGATAATTCTTTTCCGCTTCACGCAGCATGTCCGATAATAAAGGCGTGAGCGCGCCTATGTTCTCTTCATACAATTTAAAAATGTTGGACTTGTTCAACGGTGCAGACGTAATTTTTCCAACATCGCGCCACTGACCCTTCGCAAACGCTTCAGCTGCGAGACGCCCGCGCGGCGAATTGAGGAAATAAAAAACATCCGCCTCATTCTCCGCTCTGAGCAGGGTTCCTCTCTCAAGGCATTTGGCCAGCCCGCGCTGAATCTCATCCACGCTCAACCCAAGCGACTCAGTCTCGAAATCAGTTTCACGCAACGCACGGAAATTCCCCTCAATATGCTCAATCCGCCAGATGGCGTACAGTGTCACTTTTAATTCGGCAACATCTTCGATCTCATTCATCATGCGGATGAACGAATCGGGAACTTGAGTGAATGTTTCAGAGGAGGTAAAGCCGTTGAAGGAAGTCATACTTTCACATCATTCATTCGGCCTAAAAACTTTCGTAGCCGCATTCTCGAACTTCGCCAAGGCACCGCGGAAGATCAATTCCACTTCGCCTACAGGACCGTTACGATGTTTGGACACAAGGATCTGCGCCACGTTCGCCTTATCTGAATCCTTCTCATATTGATCGGGACGATAAATGAACATGACGATGTCAGCATCCTGTTCGAGGGAGCCTGATTCGCGCAAATCCGAGAGGACAGGGCGTTTGTCAGTACGCTGCTCCACTGCACGGCTCAGTTGCGCAGCAGTGAGGACTGGGACGTTCAACTCACGCGCCAGCACTTTCAAACTCCGCGAAATATGCGAAACCTCCTGCACGCGGTTGTCGTTGCGCGTGTCGCCGCCCATCAATTGCAAATAATCCACAATGACAAGGTCAATGCCAAATTCCATGTGCAAACGGCGGCATTTGGTTCTCAACTGCAAAGGTGTAATGGCGGGCGTATCGTCGAGATAGATATGGGTATCAGAAAATACTTCAATGGCATGGGTAAAGAGAGGCCATTCGTTTTCGAGCAATTTGCCGGTGCGCAGACGCTGCGAGTCAATGCCTGTTTCCTGTGCGATCAAACGCTGCACAACCTGTTCATTTGACATTTCCAATGAAAAAATGGCGACATGCTTCTTATGAGTCAATGCAGCATTCTTGGCAATCGAAAGAAGGAAACCCGTTTTACCCTGACCAGGACGACCCGCAATAATCAACAAGTCAGAAGGCTGTAACCCGCCGAGCATTTTATCCAGGTCGTAGAATCCCGTCGGCACGCCATGGAAATCACCAGGGCGCTTGGATAGATCATCGATGCGGTCGTAATAACTGGAGAGTACGGAACGAATCGGCTGCAAATCATTCCGCACTCGTTTTTCACTGACGTTGAAAACAGCCTTCTCGGCTTCCCCCATTACGGTATCGATCGTGCCGCCTTTATAGGCCAGAGAGGCGATCTGATTGGCAGCATTGATCATCTTGCGGCGGATCGAATTCTCCTCTACGATCCGTCCATACGCCTCTGCGTTGAGAGAGGTGGGCACTTGATTGATCATCGAGGTGAGATAAGCAGAACCGCCAATCTCAGCCAGTTGACCGGCGCGTTCCAATTCCTCAGACAGGGTCAACAAATCCACGGGAATGCGCTGCTCGTGCAGGCGCGCGAAAGATTCCCAGATCCATTTGTTACGGTGAATATAAAAATCATCCGCCGTGAGAAACTGGGCGATATCATAATAAACTTCAGGATTAATGAGCACCGCCCCTACAACTGCTTCTTCGGCTTCCCGACTATGCGGTACTACCGTTGACATTGGGCTGGCGGGGGCGGCGGATTCTTCAGGAGGGTAGAAATCTGTCATTTGGTTGTATCAGCTTCACGTTGAGTTTGAATCGGGCTTGTCTTTATCGGGGTTGTCAATATCCAGTTTATCGATGAAGTCCTTGAATACGGAAAGCCTGTCGCTGGCTTCATCAGATAGCGGCTCCGGCGGCTCACGCTTGGGAGGGGCACTCGTTTCAACAATATCCTGATCGGGCGTCATACCGGCTTCATCCATTACATTCTTGTGGACGAAAATGGGGACATGCGCGCGCACCGCGATAGCAATCGCATCAGAAGGACGGGAGTCAACGTGAATCTCGCGTCCATCCGCATCGGCAACGATATTCCCATAAAAGATATTATCCTGAACGTTAACAATCTCCACGCGGGTAAGACGAGCATTGAAAGCACCGAAAATATTTTTAAGGAGATCATGCGTTAGCGGGCGCACCATCTCAACTTCCTGCAGGGCGACAGTAATGGCTTCCGCCTCATAGGGACCAACCCAAATGGTGAGATAACGGTCGCTGTTGACCTGTTTGAGTACGACGACTCGATTAGGCGCCATTAAATGAACGCGAATACTATCGATAACCACTTCAACCATATCGGACATAGGGGAAACTCCAGTGCTTCTATTTTAGCATAAAGGCTGACGGATGAACCGTGCTTTAAGATAAGAAAACGGAAAGTAAATTCGATTTGCCAGAAATGGAAAACACGGCTATAATCCGCTTCGCTCAATCGGGGCGTGGCGCAGCCCGGCTAGCGCGCTTGCATGGGGTGCAAGAGGTCGGAGGTTCAAATCCTCTCGCCCCGACAGCAGTACGTAAACCGTCCTTCCGGGAAGGGCGGTTTTATTTTAACAACAACTTTTTCCGATGGAAACAAAAGAGACATCCCCCTCCTCCCCTATCAATAGACATTCCATTATCAGTTTCGCGCTGGGTGTTTTGACTGTGCTTACATTCTGCGGCGGATTCATTATCCCGATCCCATTTACAAGTCTGCTCTGCGCGCCCGCAAGTTTTGTGACGGGGATTTTGGCACTGATTTATGGGATAGTCTCTTTAAGTAGAATCCGCAAGAACAATGAAACAGGCCGCTCCATCGCATGGGCAGGCATTCTCAGCGGAGGATTTGTCTTTCTATGCTTGCTTTGCATGGTACTTGCATTGATCTCGTTGCTCATCTTCTCTCCTGACATACTGCCTCCTTTTCTTCAAAATTATCAAATTTAAGTGATCTTTAACCTGTAACTTGCCAATCCATCTTCTCTCGGTTATGCTTGCCTGTGGGAGTGGTTAGGTCCCGGTGGGCTTCCTGGTCTTCAAAACCTGTGGCGGGTCGCGTTGCGGGTCGCGGTGGGTTCGACTCCCATCCACTCCCGCACTATTTTGAAAACCCTAAAGGTCTGTTCATTTATTTGTGGCGTCGAGTCACAAGAGACCTTTAGGGTTTCTTGCAAGGAGAACAATGTCATTTCCAGAAACCGAAGTGTTTACAAGTTTCGTCTCGCGCATCTTTCGCGTTGATGATGTGACCAGTGAAGACCCGCGCAAGGGATTCTTCCTGCGCTATCGCGGGCATTTGATCGGCGAAGATTCGGCACAGGCATACGACCAGCTGGCTGAATCATTAAGACAATACAACGCCATGCCCCTTTTTCGAATTGAAGATGAACGCCAGGTCATTTATATTGCGCCGCTGCAACCCGAACCTCCAAAGGATAAAGTTTCCACAAACGTCATTCTTTTTGTATTGACCGTTTTCAGCGTGATGCTGGCTGGGGCTCAACCGGAAGGTCCCATTCCCAATGACTTTGCTGGACAGTTGCTTGCGCTTGCCAAAAGTATTTTTACAGGCTGGCCCTTTGCGCTAAGCCTGCTTGGGATTCTGGTTTCGCATGAACTGGGTCACTATTTCATGAGCCGCTACCACAAGACGCCTGCCACCTTGCCTTATTTCATCCCCTTTCCTCTAAGCCCGTTGGGGACAATGGGTGCGGCGATCATCATGCGCGGGATTCCAAAAAACAAGCGCATCCTGTTTGATATCGGCATTGCCGGCCCCATAGCAGGGTTGATCGTCGCCATCCCTGTTTTATTTTACGGGCTGTCTCTTTCAACATTGGGAACCATTGACCCAAGCCCCAACAGCTTCATTGAAGGCAATTCCCTGCTTTACCTTTTCGCAAAATTCGTAACATTCGGTCAATTGCTGCCCGCGCCGGTCGAGCCGCAAGGCATCTTCTATTGGATTCGATATTTCTTCACAGGCGGACCCATCCCCTTTGGCGGCACGGATGTATTTATTCATCCAGTTGCATTCGCAGGCTGGGCAGGCATCCTCGTCACCGCGTTGAATCTCATCCCCGCAGGGACGCTCGATGGCGGGCATGTCATCTACGGATTATTTGGAGATAAATCGCGAAAGGCATTTCCATACATCATTGGTCTGTTGATTGCAGCTGGATTCTTCTGGAGCGGATGGTGGTTGTGGGCAGTTTTGCTCTTCTGGCTGGGGCGTGTTCACGCGCAGCCTCTCGACCAGATCACAACGCTCGACCCCACCCGACGCCTGATCGCTTATTCGATGATCATCATCTTCTTTTTAGTATTCACGCCCGTTCCATTTATGTTGTTGGCTTAATCGCAAAATAGATGAAAACCATATTCCCACTACTTTTCATAACGGCAATCATCCTGGCTGCCTGCAATGGAACGAACGTCACTTCCACGGCAGAAGCAATTTCCACGCAAAGCAGTGAAAAAACTCAAACGGCAGAACCCGCCCTCGAAACAGTCAGCAGGCTTGAGGTCAATGACGAGGCGTTGAATGGGCTGGGAATCACGGTTTGGATTCCGTGGTATGGAATCGAATCAGACCTGTTCAATACGTTCGTCAACGAATTCAACGCGCAAAACGAGTGGGGGATTCAAGTGAGCGTCGAAAGCCAGGTCAATTTTTCAAACATGTATGAAAGCGTGACCGCTTCCCTGCCCAAGGAAGAAAAGCCGAATCTGGTGATGGCGCTGCCCGAGCATGCACAGGGCTGGTATGCCGACGGCGCAGTGACTGAATTGACCAAGTATGTTGAAGACCCAAAATACGGAATTGACTCCAGCGATATTCCGTCTGCGTTTTGGAATCAGGATCTGGCTGGCGAGGCGCGCGTGGCGTTTCCAGCGCAGCGGACTGCGCAGTTTTTACTTTGGAACGAAACCTGGGCGGGCGAACTTGGTTTTGATTCCTTCCCAACTTCAGCGGAAGATTTTCAAGATCAATCATGCGGCGCACAAAAATCAATGCGCACAGATGCGTTTGCAGAAAATGACGCGCTTGGCGGCTGGCTGGTGAATACTGACTCAATGACCGCCTATTCATGGATGCTGACGTTTGGCGGCGGCGTTTTGGAAGAAGGCAATTATCGTTTTCTCACGCCGAACAATATGAATGCCTTTCGATTTTTGCGCGAACTTTCTGAAACCAGCTGCACATGGCAAAGCACAAGCGCAGACCCGCTGACATCTTTTGCAAACCGCGAAGCACTATTCATCGCCGCGAGTTTAACTGACTTGCCGGGCGTAGCGCGCGCATTCGCAAGCGCGAACAGCACAGACAAATGGAGCGTGATGCCTTTTCCCGGCGGAGAGAATAGCGCCATGACTGTGTACGGTTCATCCTATGTCATTTTGGATTCGACGGATGAAAAACAACTTGCCGCATGGCTTTTCGTCCGCTGGCTGACGGACAATAAACAGGATGCCCGCTGGGTGGAGACCACTCACCTCTTCCCGCTTCGTACTTCGACGCTGGAACTGCTCGGCGATTACGAAAAGACTCATCCCCAGTGGAGACAGGCTGTGGATCTTTTACCCCAAGCTGTGTTGCAACCTCAACTGGCTTCATGGCGTACAGTTAAGATAATGCTTGGTGATGGGTTTGCGCACATGTATCGCGTCAACACCCCCAGCGGACAGGTAGCTGCGATCCTCGCCCAAATGGAGACAATGTCCAAGGATCTGAGCAAGTAAAGTATGAAAGCGCATCACGCTTTATAAAGGAGAATTTCCATGCCGCAATCGGAATACAAAGCACGTCAGGTACGCGACAAAACACATGAAGTATTTGAATACGATCACGATGATGCAAAGCCCGGCAAACCGCTGCATCTTCTCGTCCCTGGCGGGTTAATTGCGCTGGCTGCCCTCGCGCTGATCATTTTTATTGGTTATCAAACCTGGTTCGAAGAAAGCCTCACACAGGAATTGGGGACAATCCTGTGCCTGATCCTTGCCCCGCTTTATGTAGGCGGCGTTTTCCTTTTCAGTTATGGCTATGAACTATACAACATCCCGCGCGCCATCCGTTTGACAGCCATCATTGTCTTTGTCACTCTCGCGGCTGTGGTGATCGTGGCGGTTCTATTCTTCGTGCTTGGAAATATGAAGGGCGGCTCAAATTCTTCTTCAAAATCCTCCAAATCATCATCTTCCAAATCATCGGGGGCTTCCAAGCCGTCAGCAAGTAGAAGAGCAGTCGGCGGAGCCATTGGAGGCGCTTTATCCAACAAATCCTCCTCAACCGGCGGCTCTTCGTCTCATCATTCCAGTGGACCGATTTTCATCAACACCGGCGGTGGAAGGACTCGCGTGGAGACCCGCGAGGTGACCAAAGAGGTGGTAAAGGAAGTTCCCAAAGAACCGATGCCGATTACCTGCCCATTTTGCACACGCTCTTATGTTCCTGTGGAGTACAACTACCTCTGTCCAAGCTGTGGCGCGGCAACACCCAAGGACTTGATCGAAGAATCCCAAATGCCGAAAGCGGATGACAGACCATAGACCTCAGACCATTCGTACCGTCCATCGTATAATCAGAGCCATGAAAACTAAATCATGGCTCTTTCCTTTTCTATTACTGCTGGCTGCAATTTTGTACGCCGCGCTTTCCAATGTGCAATTACCCGGAGATGGTTTCGCTACCTTTGGCGCGGATACCGTCCGCGCGGAGGTGCTGAAAATTATTGAAGAAGGAAAAGTGGATCTGGGCGGAAATGTGCAAACCTACCAGATCGCGCGCGTAAATATTCTGGAAGGCGAGTACGCGGGCATTCCCATGGAAATTGATTATGGCAAACGGCAAATCCGTTCGGACGATTATCTGATGAGTGAGGGCGATCAGGTGATGGTCTCCATCAGCAAGACGCCGGACAATGTGGTGAATGCCTATTTTGTGGATTACGTCCGCACCACCCCGATCCTCTGGCTGGCAGCCATCTTTGCGATTGCCATCGTATTCATCAGCCGCTGGAAGGGCGTGCGCGCGATTCTGAGCATGGCGTTTAGTTTATTCATGATTATCAGCTACATCATTCCGCAAATCCTCATCGGCAAAGACCCTCTGCAGGTAAGCATTATCGGTTCGATCATTCTTCTGGCGGTCACGCTCTATCTCACATATGGCTGGAATTTGAAAACCCATGCGGCTGTCATCAGCATGATCCTTGTCTTGCTTTTGACGGGGGCGCTTTCCGCTTTGTTTGTAGTCTTCGCAAAACTCAACGGCTCAGGCGATGAAAACGTCATGTTCCTGATGCAGTTGATGGAAACCCCGATCAACTTGCGCGGATTGCTGCTCGGCGGAATGATCATTGGCGCGCTTGGTGTGCTGGATGATCTCGTGACGACGCAAGCCTCGGCAGTGTTTGAACTTCAGCATGCGAATCCAGCGCTTGGCTTTCGCGGACTCTACAATTCCGCCATGCGCATCGGTCAGGACCATGTAGCTGCCACGGTCAACACCCTGGTTTTAGCCTACGCTGGAGCATCCCTGCCAATGCTGTTGATGTTCTCGCTTGGACGCGGAGATTATGGCTATCTCATTAATTTTTCCTTTATCGCGGAGGAGATCGTACGGACTTTGGTCGGCTCGCTGGGCCTGATTGCCGCCGTGCCGCTCACCACCACTATTGCCATCTTCCTCGCTCAAAGAACTGAATCGCTTGAGAAGTGGGAGCAGGTTCTCGGTCCAGAAGGAAGCGGACATAGCCACAACCATTAGCCAGGTCTGGAACTGGTCATCAGGATAGTGTGCTGCACGGACATTTTAGGTATGCTCATTCAAGGCAGATTCATGCCAAAAAGTCCAGTGCCCTGCATTCCGCACTTGAAATTTGTTTAGTCAAATTTATGAAACTTTTCCTCAAGTGAATGCGTAGAGAAGGTAGAAAGCCTTCCGAGGAGAAACGTGAACGAAGAACAGACTTGGGTTTCCCAAGCGCAACAAGGCGACGATGAAGCATTTACCAGGCTTGTCGAAACCTATCAGACCCCTGTTTTCAACCTGTGCTACCGCATGTTGGGCGAGCCTGAGCTGGCAGAAGACGCCGCGCAGGAAACGTTTTTGCGTGCCTACCAGCACCTGCACCGCTATGACGAAAAGCGTCCGTTCGCGACCTGGCTGCTTTCGATCGCGGCGCATTATTGTATTGACAAATTGCGGCGGCGAAAATTCTCCATGTTCTCGATGGACGCGGAAGACGAAGACGGCAATGCATTTGAATTGCCCGATGTGGACGCGCCGAACCCCGAAGGCGAAACGATCAAAGGGCAGACGCAGGAGAGAATCCACGCCATGCTCAACGACCTTGATGCCACAGACCGCGCCGCGATCATTATGAGATATTGGTACGACTATTCAGAAAAGGAAATTGCCGAGTCCCTGCGTTTGACTGTCAGTGCGGTAAAGAGCCGCCTGCATCGCGCACGCAAGGAACTGGCAGGTGTATGGCAGGAAGAGGAAGACGACTTGCTTGCCGAAATGGAAAGGAGACATCATGAATCACCAGCCTTTTGAAACCTGGCTGTTGGACGACAAATATTTGAGCGCAACCGAGAAGCGTGAGCTTGACTCGCATCTGCGGGATTGCAGAACCTGCTCGGCTCTGGCTGAGACCGGGCTTGCTCTGCGTTCTGCAAAAGTTGCCTCCCCTGCAGCAGGGTTCACACTGCGCTTCCAGGCGCGGCTCGCCGCACAAAAAGTAGTCGAACGCCGCCGAAGGTTGTGGGGCTTGATCGTGTTGATCGTGAGCGGGGTGGGACTGCTCAGTTGGTTCACTGCTCCTTTTGTCTACGCATTCATTGCCGCACCCATAGAATGGCTCACAGCCGGAGTCGGCTATCTTCTGTTTATGTTCACATCCCTTCAGGCGTTTGCTGAAGCCTTGAAAGTATTAACACGCATGATGCCGGCTTTCATCCCGCCGTATGCGCTGATGGTTCTTCTCTCTTCACTGGGCGGCCTGGGGTTAATTTGGATAGTATCCATCTGGCGGTTTGCACGCAAGCCGCAAGGAGTAACTGCATGAAAATAAAATCAAATCTGGTTCGCATCATCCTTCTGCTGGCATTACTGCTATTGCCAACCAGCACCGTATTCGCTCAAGGCCCGGACGGGGATGTTGTCTTATTCGGGCAGAACTATACGCTGGAAAGCGGAGATGAGTTAAACGGCAGCCTTGCCGTTTTCGGTGGAAATGTGAATATTGAAAAGGACTCCACCATTAATGGAGACGTCGCTTTGATCGGCGGGAACCTTTCCCTATTGGGAGATACCAATGGAGATATCGCCTTGATCGGCGGGAACCTGACCATTTCCGGAACCATCGAAGGTGATATTGTCATCATCGGCGGCCAAGCTTTACTAACGGAAAACGCCATCGTCAATGGCAATATTGCCACCATCGGCGGCAATGTACAGAAAGAACCGGGTGCAGAAGTGACAGGCAACATCACGAACAACGCCCCGCCCGTGATCAACGTACCTGATGTGCCGAATGTGCCGAACGTACCCAATGTACCGAACGTACCTAATGTTCCAAATGTGCCTGAAACACCTGAAATTAATGTCAACGTCAATCCGCTATGGAATGTGGCTGGAAAAATCGGCCAGGCATTCCTGGTTGCGATTGTCGGCATGCTGCTGACCCTCTTTCTGCAGCCGCAATTGGAACGCGTTGGGAACGCGATGGTACGTCAACCCTTTATTGCCGGCGGCTATGGATTCCTCGTATTCATTGCTGTGCCTGTCGCAATCCTGATTTTGGCAATTACCATCATCCTCATTCCAATTGCGCTGATCGTGGCATTGATCGCTCCGCTGGCCTGGCTGTTCGGTATGGTGGCACTGGGTCAGGAAGTCGGTGACCGCTTCACAAAAGCCATTAATCAGATTTGGGCACCCGTTCTTTCCACCGGATTTGGCACTTTCCTGCTCGTGTTGGTGACAGGTCTTATCAGCCTCATCCCCTGCGTGGGCTGGCTGCCCTCCTTCCTCGTCACGCTTGTGGCGCTTGGAGGCGTGGCAATGACCTGGTTTGGAACGCGTAATGCGCCCGGGGGAATGGTCCCTCAGCAAGTTGTTGAAGTCCCGCCTGCTTCTTAATGAAGAACAAACTCCCATGATATAATCCCCCCGCCTCGGAGAAAATCCGAGGCGGTTTTAATTCTGGAGGAAGTATGGTCAAGCACGAAATCCCAAATACCCCTGTTCACGAT
>JACZJB010000058.1 GCA_014860805.1 Anaerolineales bacterium | reverse complement strand
CCATATTTTCGAGCCGGGTATCAGGCGTCGGCGCGGGCTGCGAAGCGGCGGGGAGTCCCGGTACAACGCAAGCTAGAATCGTTGTCAAAAGAATCAGTGCAGCGAACAAGGCACGTCGAATGTTCATGGATTCCATCCTTGGATATGAAATGAAAAAAGCCTCCCGGCTATTATAGCCGAGAGGTCTTCATGATTTATTGCTATTTGTGTTCAGGAATTATACGGGGACTTTCCCGTTTGAAACCATGTCTGCAAAATTGGTGCCTCGCAACCGCTTTACCAGGTCTTCCTGCGCGTCACACCAAACGGGGCGGAGGGGACAATCGGCATCGAAGGCACATGTGCCCGTATCACCGACACATTCATTAAGTTGAATGGGGCCGTCAATCGCTTCGATCACTTCCAAAAGCGTGATCTCTTTCGGGGCGCGGGCAAGGGTAACGCCGCCACGCGCTCCGCGTGAGGTATGCAAAAGCCCTGCAATGGACAATTGAGAGACGATCTTGGCGAGGAAGGATGGCGGAATGCGTTGTTCCTCCGCGATCATACTCGTCGCTGTGCGCGCTTCGCCATTCCGGGCAAGGTGGAGCACTGCGCGAACGGCATAATCTGCTTGACGTGTGATTTGCATACGACCTCACTTTAAAAAAAATAGGTAAACTTTACCGACAATCACGATTTTATTGTGAATATTGTTGCAAGGCAAGTGATAGAGGTCATAGATGAATTATGACCTTTTACTCTGAATTAGAGAGGGGGGTTTCAGAGATTTAAAGAAAATCACGCATCCCTGTTAAGAGATGCGTGAAATGTGATCGATGAATCTGCCTTACTTGGTGAGAGTCAAATTGCCTGCACCCATTTCAACCACAAAAGTGAGCGTGGGACCTTCGCCTTTTTGCCTGTAGACGTTCCCGTTCTGCCCCCAGCTGGAACCTGCGTTGATGTTCGATGCGCCGCTCTCCACTCTGACGACTGCGTCCACTCCTTCGGGGATGACGAGGATGATGTTGCTGAATCCGGTTTCGATTTTGATGGAGGCGTCCCGCTGTAAATCGCCGGAGAAATCAAGAGTGTAGTCGCCCGCGCCGGATGAGAAGTCAAAGATGCTGAAGTTGGCGTTGGCAAGTCCCGTCATTTTGACATCAGATGCGCCGGTACTATAGTTGAAACTTGACATTTCCACTTGATTGGGCTCGGAGAAGGCAAGGTCCACGTCCGCCGCGCCATCTTTGACGGTGAGGCTGGTGAGCGATAGCCCGCCAAACTCAAAGGTGCCTTCGTACGCGCCTGATTCAACCGTCAGATTCATGGGCTGAGTGCCGAGTTTGAAATCCCATTCGTTTTTGAGATCGTCAAAGGAAGGCAGGAAATTGACGCTGAAATTGCCCATTTTGACCTGGATATCACCGCCGTCCGTGACGATTTCGGGTTTGAATTCCTTGTAATTGTAAGTGGCAGTGCCGTCCACAAGCGCCTCTCCGCCGGGGGACAATTTTAAATCCCCTGCGCCGAACGAGAGTTTTAGGTTGGTTTCATCCACATCAGGATAAGCTACATTAATATCATCCACAACTTCGGGGCCGGGCTGAGCTTTTTGGGGAACATCAATGTTAAATCCACAAGCCAGTGTGGCTAACGCGAGAACCGCGATAAATAGGAAAAGTTTTCGAAACATAAGAAAATACCTCCTCAGGTAATTGTGTCTGAGAAGGTATACGATGGAAAGTGGAAAGTGGTTGCAGAGAGTTGAAAGATCTTTTTACACTAAAACTATTTTTTAAATCAATCCTCCCAATCAAAACTAAACTTCCTTGTTGAACCTGCTGAAACTTTAAATGCTTGATAAGTTTTCAAAGGCCCACTAGGCCAATAACGATGAACTAATTTATCATGGGTTTTAGTCAAACTCCATGATGTTTTGTTTTTTGTTAACAATTCACCGCCACTCTTGTCTACTAATATTTCTGACATCGCTCCAGCGCGAAGGTAACCATGGGCATAAATAATATTTGTCATTACACTGGATACCAAGTCAGCAGCGTTATCCTTTCGAGGTGCCGTCAACGCAAAATGAGCAGCAACTTTATGCCGATATTCTACAACCTTTGGCATCACTCTTTTTACATAGTCGTCCGTAAATTTAGTATCTTTAGTTGCCAGCCAACCCACTAACCGAACATAATTATATGCAGAAACCGCATACCACTGAAACGCACAAGATATCCAGTCGGCTGGCGCGCTATTTAATGGTTCATCTAAGACGCTTAAGACGATATTTTCTTTGATAGCTTTTTTCCGAACTAAATTTTCAGCTTGTCTAACTGAATTATCTAACCAAAACAATCCTTGGCTCAATCGCGCTAGAGTCATTTCGGCATCAAAAAGGTAATCTTCATCGTCCGCATTGAACTCTAAGTTTTCAACATGATCTAAAATCATAATACCTCCCACATCAAAAGAATCTTTCACTACAACTGGCAATCTCGACGAGCCTTTCACGAAAGATGTTCAAACCTATTCGACTACTACTCTTTACTACTTATCTTTCTTCAACGCCGCGTCCAAAGCCTGATCGAGCGAACGGACTTCGATGATCTCAATTCCTTTGGGATATTCTTCTCCCTTGCGAATGGCCTTGGGGACAATGGCGATTTTGAAACCAAGTTTTTGAGCTTCACGCAAACGCGCCACCATTTGACCAGGCATACGCAACTCCCCTGCCAAACCAATTTCACCGATCAACACCGCTTCGGCGCGGACAGGAACATCCTTCCACGAAGATGCGATGGCGGCGGCGATGGCAAGGTCTGCGGCGGGTTCGTCAATTTGAATGCCGCCCACCACGTTGACGAAAGCATCATGCTCGGCAAGTTTCAACCCAACCCGGCGAGTGAGCACAGCAGTAATTAATAACAAGCGGTTGAAGTCCACGCCGTTGGGCGTGCGGCGCGCATTGCCGAATTGAGTTGGCGATGTAAGCCCTTGAATTTCAACAAGAATGGGACGCGTCCCTTCCATTGTTACCGCAATGGCAGAGCCTGCCGCATTCACCAATCGTTCAGCGAGAAATGCCTCAGACGGATTCGTCACTTCCATCAATCCGCCTTCGCGCATTTCAAAGACGCCCACTTCCGCCGTTGCACCGAAACGATTCTTCACCGAACGCAGCAAACGATATGCCTGAAAACGGTCGCCTTCCAAATACAAGACCGTGTCTACAATATGCTCCAACACACGCGGGCCAGCGATGGCGCCTTCCTTGGTCACATGCCCGATCATAAAGACAGACACGCCCGTAGACTTCGCCAACTCGCGCAAATGCGACGAACACTCGCGCACCTGCGAAACCGATCCCGCCGATGAATCCATTTCAGATAAATAAACTGTCTGGATCGAGTCAACAATTAACAGGTCAGGTTTTGAATCGCGGACGTGGTTCAGGATCACTTCAAGGTTCGTCTCCGTCACCAACAAAAGATTCGCGGGCAATTCTTTTTTGCCGTTAATCAAACGCACCGCGCGCATTTTTATCTGCCGCTCCGATTCCTCACCCGAAACATACAGCACGCGCTTTTTGTCGGCCATCTCCATTGCCATTTGCAGCATGAGCGTGGATTTACCGATTCCAGGATCGCCGCCCACAAGGACGATGGAACCAGGCACGATACCACCGCCAAGGACTCGCGCAAACTCGCCGATCGGCAGGTGGATGCGGTCTTCCGCTTCACCCCCGACCTCGGAAATGGGACGCGGAATCGAACGGCCTGTCAGCCCTCTGACGGTGGATGGTCCCTTCGCCACAGGCTCATCGTGAATAACTTCCTCCACCATGCTGTTGAACGAATTACATTGCGGGCACTTGCCCATGTAACTTGCAGAGACCCGCCCGCATTGCTGGCAGACGTAGCGTGTGTGAACTTTTGTTTTTGCCATATTCATTTTCTCCCCCCTCTCTTGTAGGACGTGTGCCCGTAGGGTAGAGGGGCTGGGGGTAAGGTAAAGGCAGTATAACAGAATTTTTGTTCTGTTTTATCGGCGTGCTATACTCAGGTGACAGTCACTTTTACACAGGAGAAAAAAAATGGAACTGATCGCGAATATTCTTACTGGTATCGTTGCCCTCTTGCATTTTGGATTCCTGTATCTTGAAATGTTCCTGTGGGACAAGCCGCGCGGGATGAAATCTTTTAACCTAACAGCGGAATTTGCCAAGCAATCCAAAACCCTCGCCATGAATCAAGGGTTATACAATGGATTTCTCGCCGCAGGTCTCATCTGGGGAATCTTCGCAGGTAACGCGGTAAAAATATTCTTCTTAAGTTGTGTCATCATTGCGGGCATCTTCGGCGCATTCACAGTCAGCAAGCGGGTTTTTTACATTCAGGCAATTCCTGCCATTTTGGCTTTGGTGGTTTTGTTGGTAGCGTAAAAATAAAAAATTCCGAGGTCCTGAAGACCTCGGAATTTTTTATCACTTCACAACATTCACAAAATCCGCGAACAAGCCGTAGGCGGTTTCAAGGGGACCGCCCTTCATGTCAGGTTTTTCAGAAAGAATGATCGAGTAATCGAGAATCACATCGGTGCGGAAGGTGATACCTGTGCTGGAGTTCATCATTCCATAAAGCGGGGAGATCGAGTCCACTAATTGCGGGGAAACGCTGGCTTCCACTTTGTCACCAACTTTTTCAGCAGAGCACACCAATTTATAGCGCTTGCCTTCGGCTTTGGCTTTGGCGATCATCTCAGGCGTGATGCCGCGAATCCCCGTGGGGTTGACTTGCTGCGGAGTCATCGGTGTATCCCACAACACCGTCACCAACGCGGCGACTTTGATGGCTGCATCCCAACCATCCACATCGTTGGTGGGGTCTGTCTCTGCCAAGCCAATGGATTGAGCGTACTTCACTGCATCTTCATACTTCTCACCATTTTCCATGAGAGAGAGGATGACGTTGGTGGTGGCATTGAAGATTCCTTTAAAGGAAGTCAACTCTGCCAAAGGGAACGCTTCGCTCATGACCGAAAAAACGGGTGCGCCGCCCAAAACAGTAGATTCGTGCCTGAAAGATTTTCCCTTGCTCTTTGCCAGCGCGGTCAACTCGCGATAGCCGTGGACGACAGGTCCCTTGTTGGCGGTGATGGCATGCATACCCAAGCTCAATGCGGTGCGGATGTGATCGAGCGCGGGCTGTCCCGTTTGGGTGTTGACGGGAGAGTTCTCGAACATAACGTCGGCCTGAGAATGATGAATGACTTCCATTGAATCAGCCAACGGTTTTATTGAAAGTACTGAGATATCTTTACCGCTTTCAACCAGTTCCAATGCTTTTTGGATATCGAGTCCGTTGGGGTTGACAGCAAATCCGTGGCGGCCTGTGGAGATGCCAGTGAATGAAAAGGTGACGTCATATTTGGATTTGAGCAGGTCCTGCTTGCGGATGAGAAGTTTTGCAAGAGAGCGCGCAACATTTCCAAAACCGATGAGAGCGAGTTTGTAGTGCATGGGGAAGGTTCTCCTGTGTCAGGTATTGAACGAAGATTTTACTTGATACCTGGCACCTGATACTTGAAACTATACCGGGGGATATGGGAACGCCCTGCGTCCCTGCAGCGGGCGTGGAAATAACTTTGTTGTGCAAAGAATCTCGGCACGAGTCAACAGTGCGGAGATCTCGTTCGGGCTGAGGTAATCTTCAAAGAGGGCAGACCAATTGTCAGTTTGGGAAAGAGGCGCAAGCAATTCATCAGGGATCTGATGTCCAGCGAAGTCCCAGATCACGGTGCGGAGTTTGTCGTCTTCGTGGAAACATATCCCATGATCGATGGCAAAGAGTTTGTGGGTTTCATCTTCAAAGAAAACGTGGCTGCCTTTGCGGTCGGCATTGTTGGCGAGAAGATCAAAGAGAACGACAGGGCGAAGTTTTTCCTTGTCTTCAACGGTGAAGTTGAAGTAGTGATAATCAACATCGTAATCAATGTATTGCTGCAAAGAACCGGGGCCGTATGGACCGTCTTCGCGATAGATGGTGAAGGGGACGATGTGAAAGCCAAGCACCTCGCTCAAGTGATATGCAGCGACTTCGCGCAAAGCCAGCGTGTTGTCGGGGAAATCCCAGAGCGGCTGCTCGCCTTTGCTTGGTTTGTAAACCGCCTGATAAATTCCGCCTTCGTGATGCACGTCCACAAAGAAGGTGTAATTTGAGCCAAGCATAAACTGTCCCTTAAGCTCGTAACTGCCGTGTGTGAGGGCGGCCTGGATTGTTTGCGGTGTGGGAGTGTTCATAAAAATTGCAGGTCAAAGGTTGGAGATAAAGTTCAAACCTGCATCCTTCAACTTGTAAACCTTCAACTCAAGGCAAGTGCCCATTTTTTTTCGGGCAGAAGTGTCCTTCGGGCTCCATCGGTTGGCCGCATTGCGGACAAACGGGACGGCCGCGCGAGGCAACATCCTGTCCCCAGCGGGCGAGCATGCGCAGTTGAGTGCGTGTTGCCCAAAAGCGGACTTGCGCCGCAGACTCAGGGTCGGCATCTTCGGTGAGCAATTCCTTGGTGAAGATGACAACGCGGTCGCGTTCCTTGTCGTAGCCAAGACCGATCTCCCCCGCGCGAAAGAGCGGGTCCACGGGCGGGTTGATGCGCATGACATCCTCCACGAAATCACCAGAGGCTTCTTCCAGTTCGGGGTTTTGCTGGCTAAGCTGCGCGAGGAATTGTTCAATGCCAATGGCAAGCGAGAGAAGCTGCGCCTTCTCAATGATGATGGTAATGGTGCGTTGTTCCTGGTACGCCTGCAAATAAAAAACGCGCTGGCCGGGTTTGCCAATGGCGTCTGCTGTAAGATGGTCACATGGGTCTACGTCAATTTCGAAGCGGGGCATAAGTTAGTACCTTGTAAAATCGAGTATACCAGACCCCCTCCGTCCTGCGGACACCTCCCTCAATTTCCAACGGAAGTTCGTTGGAAATTGAGGGAGGAAGTTATAATGCAAACATCTTGCCAAAGGAGATGCCATGTACGACAAAAAGAAACTCAAGGAATTAAAAGAGTCGCTTTCCACATGGGAGGAAACCTCCCTCAAAAAAGCATTATCGCAACTGCCCGAACGCGCCGACGAATTTATCACTACCTCTTCCGAACCGGTCAACAGACTTTATACACCGCTCGATATCGCAGAAAATGATTACACCGAAACGCTTGGGCTTCCGGGCGAATATCCATACACCAGAGGAGTTCACCCGACTCTCCATCGCTCCAAATTGTGGACGATGCGCATGTTCGCAGGCTTCGGCACTGCGGAAGAAACGAACGCGCGCTTCAAATACCTGCTGGAGCAGGGTCAAACCGGCCTGAGCATTGCCTTCGACCTGGCCACATTGATGGGCTACGACACCGACCAACCCGAAGCTCTTGGCGAGTTCGGGAAATGCGGCGTCGCGATCTCTTCATTGAAAGATATGGAAATTTTACTGGATGGGATTCCGCTCGATAAAGTTTCATCCAGCATGACCATCAACTCGCCGGCTGCGATCATCTGGGCCATGTATCTCGCCGCCGCAGAGAATAAAGGCTTGCGGCTCGATCAACTGCGCGGCACAACCCAGAATGACATCCTCAAAGAATTCATCGCACAAAAGGAATTCATCTTCCCGCCCGAGCCTTCGATGAGACTCGTAGTGGACACGATGGAATTCGGCGCACAGAAAGTTCCACAGTGGAATACGATCTCGATCAGCGGTTATCACATCCGCGAGGCGGGCTCGACAGCCGCACAGGAATTGGCGTTCACTCTGGCGGATGGACTCGAATACGTCCGCTGGGGCATTGCGCGCGGCATGGACGTGGACGATTTCGCTCCGCGCCTGTCTTTCTTCTTCAACGCGCACAACGACTTCTTTGAAGAGATCGCAAAATACCGCGCGGCCCGCCGCATTTGGGCACGCGAAATGCGCGAGACCTTCAAGGCGAAGAATCCGCGCTCGTGGTTGCTGCGATTCCACACGCAAACGGCCGGCGTTTCGTTGACGGCTCAACAGCCGGAGAATAATATCGTGCGTGTGGCGATTCAAGCGCTGGCCGCTGTCCTTGGCGGCACGCAAAGTTTGCACACCAACTCGATGGATGAAGCGCTTGCGCTGCCGTCCGAGCATTCCGTGACAATTGCCTTGCGCACGCAGCAGATCATCGCCGAGGAATCTGGCGTGACGAATACGGTGGATCCGCTGGGGGGCAGTTTCTTCGTCGAAGCGCAAACAGACCGAATGGAGAAAGAAGCGTATGATTACTTCGCCCGCATTCAGGAATTCGGCGGCGTGATCCCATCCATTGAAAGAGGATTCTTCCAAAGTGAGATTTCAGACGCGGCTTATCGTTATCAACGCGAGATCGATAAGGGCATCCGCAAGATCGTGGGCGTGAATGCATATGCGGAAAATAAGCCGCTCGCCATCCCCATTTTAAAGATGGACCCGAACGGTTATGAGAGGCAGGTGGCGCGCCTGAACGAAGTCCGCAAGACGCGCGATAAGGGCCGCGCCGGGCAGACCCTGGACAGGTTACGAATCGCCTGCGAAGGAACAGAGAACACCATGCCGTACATCATGGAGTGTGTCCATGCGTACTGTACGCTGG
>JACZJB010000057.1 GCA_014860805.1 Anaerolineales bacterium | reverse complement strand
GTTGAGGAGCGTAAAGGATGATCGCACTTACAACACGACTTTTCCCGCTCCTGATCATCATTTTCGCCGCATTTCTTTTACTGATGATCACATTATGGAAAAGGAACTCTCCCGCCAGACTGCGCGATATTCCCGCCCTCACCCGCCTGTATCGCATGCTGGGATTAAGTGTCGAAGACGGCACACGCCTGCACATTTCACTTGGACATGGAAGCCTCTTGGATGCACGCGGAGGTTCGGCACTGGCCGGGCTGGCAACTCTACGCATCATCGCAGAAAAAACCTCTGTCAGTGACATGCCTTCCATTGCATCCTCTGGCGACCCGGTCCTCGGTTTGCTGACACAGGACACCCTGCAAGCAGGGTATCACGCCGCCGGTGTGGATGAACTGTACTCCCCAACCACTGGCCGCGTCACAGGCTTAACTCCCTTCGGCTTTGCGGCCGGCGCAATGAACATTTCCAGAAACGAAAAAGTTTCCACAACCATCATGCTCGGGCACTTTGGTCCCGAAGTTGCCTTGATCGCTGACACCTCCGACCGTGAAAGCGTCACCATGATCGGCGCAAGCGACGACCTCAGCGGACAAGCCGTTCTATTTGCAAACACAGAAGATGCGCTGATCGGCGAAGAACTATTTGCCGCCGGCGCCTACCTCGGCGCGGGCGCCTCCCACGCAGCCAGCCTGACCGTGCAGGATATTTTGCGCTGGCTGGTGATCGCCGCTCTTCTGGGCGGCGCGGCCATAAAACTTGTAGGGACGATCTAATGCGAGTCATTACCGCAGTCATCGCCATTGCAACAGGCGCTTTGATATTGTTCGGCTATTTTTTCGAGCCCTTTGCAATTGTCCAAACCCTTCTACTAAACTGGGCCATCATCCTTGCAAGCGTTGCCGCACTGGTCGGAATATTCAATTTGCTCTCCGTTCATACGGATAAAATCCGCCGTGGCGAAAAGGGAAGCACATACAGCGCGCTTCTTGTCATCGCCATGCTTGCTACTGTTTTCTTTGGCATTATCCTCCGCCCCCAGCATACGGTCATGCAAATGCTGTTGAATGGCATCATCATCCCGGTTGAAGCCGCTTTGATGGGATTGCTCACTGTTTCCCTGCTCTATGCGGCTATTCGCCTTCTTCGCCGCCGCGCAGATATGATGGGCATTATCTTTTTATTGACCGCAGTGATCCTCTTCCTTGGTTCCGCCACATTACCTTTTGGTGACATCCCGGTGATCGGCACACTGATCCGCCCCTGGGTAAGCCAGATCCTTGCGCTTGGCGGCGCACGTGGAATATTGATTGGCGTGGCGCTTGGAACATTAACCACTGGTTTGCGCGTCTTATTCGGTATTGACCGGCCATACGGGGGACAATAATGGCTGATACTATTAAATGTCCTGTTTGCGGAAAAAACAACCCGGCAAGCCAGGAACTTTGCCAATATTGCCAGTCTCGCCTGCAGCCCGCATCAAACAAAAGTACAGATTCGGCGATCCAACCCGGACAGATTCCAACCAAGAAAAATACAGCCGAACTCGAACCCATCCTCCCGCAATGGCTAAAGGATGCGCGTGATTCTGCCCGAAATGCCATGCCGCAGGCCACACCTCCAGATTCACAAAAGCCAGACCAGAAGCCGCCTGCAACTTCTTCAGAAGATCTGCTGGCTGGTTTAAGTTCCCAGGCTGATGACGAAGAAGATGAAACACCCGATTGGCTTGCCAGCATCACAGGCGCAGCGCCCAAGCCTAAAAAATCTTCAACCGAATCCTCTGAGACTCGCCGGGTTGAATTGGGAGGCAAAGGAGATTTTGACCAGGAAACATCATCCGAAGATTCGGACACTCCTGCGTGGCTGGCTGGTTTAACGCCGAAAGAATCTCAGGCAGAAGAAAAAGATGAACTGACCGATTGGTTCAACAGCGCCAATGAATCCAGTCTTGCTGAAAAGCCTGCAGCGACGCCTTCTTTCGATGATAGTTTCTCTACTGCTTCCTCCATGGACGATACGCCTGATTGGCTGCGCCAGATGGCGGCAGATGAGGATGCAAAAAAAGCGCCTCTGGTGTCTTCCTTCGAGACAACACCTGCTGAATCTTCCGATACGCCAGACTGGCTGCGGCAGATGGCAGCAGATAGCGATGTGCAACTTGTTGAACCGTCTATGCCGGACTTGAATTCAGCAGCAACCCCGGATACACCGGATTGGCTGCACGGTTTGGAAGACAAAACTCAAAGTGAGGATCTGTCTAATTTTACAGAACCAGGTTCGGGTGAGTCTGAACCGCCCGCCTTGATATCCACAGGGGAGTTGCCGGCATGGTTGAACGATCAGGCTGAGGAAGCCAAGCCCCTTCAAGATACGACTCCAAAATGGCTGAAAAAGGATGCCCCGCCGGCCTCCGTCACGGGCGAATTGCCTGCCTGGTTGGCGGGTAATGAAGAGACTGTGCGTTTGTCCGCATCTGAAGAAGATACGATACCTGCACAGGAAGAATCTCTTGGCGACCTGCCCGATTGGTTAAAAGCTGCCGCTCCGCAATCAACCCTCTTTGAAGAACCGGAAAAAGAATCAACCAGCGAACCTGCTGATGCCTCCTTCGATATGCCGGATTGGCTCAATACGTTCAAAACTGTGGAGGAAGAGCCTCAGCCTGAGTCCACACCTTCAGTCGAAAAGGAAACTCCATTCGATGCGCCGCCTGCATTTAACTCAGATGATCAAGCCGGTGAAAATGTGGAGGACCTTTTCACTGAAATGCCTGACTGGCTTTCGAATGCGATGGAACTTCCCAATTCGTCCAGCCCGACACCCATTACAAATACAGATGCCATTTCTCCGGGCGAACTACCTACATGGGTGCAGGCAATGCGCCCGGTGGACGCGCCCATGTCTTCGCTGTCATCCTCACCCTCATTCTCGAGTTCCAGCGACCAGACACTTGAGTCTCGCGGCGCGCTGGCTGGGTTACAGGGAGTCTTACCCGCTGTAGCAGGCTTTACCCCAACCAGCAAACCCAAACCTTACTCAATCCGTCTGCAAGCCAGCGAGGAACAACAAACACATGCGGAATTGCTGGAACAGATTCTTGCCGCCGAAACTGCCCCGGTTCCAATTGCATCCTTCTCTGCATTAAGAGCTTCACGCAGTTTGCGTTGGTTCCTTGTTGCGGCGGTCTTTGCAGCCGTGCTCTTCGGTTTATTTTCCGGCGCCCCCATCTTCTCAATGCCGCTGGGCGTTCCGCGTGAAACTGGCCGCGCTGTGGAAATATCCCGCGCACTTCCGCAAGGTGCGCCGGTATTGGTCGCCTTGGACTTTGAAGCCTCGCGCGTAGGAGAAATGGAAGCGGCTGCCGCGCCTTTCTTCGACCAGATGATCTTTTACAGCCATCCAAACTTTACATTTATCTCAACAAGTGACATGGGCTCGATCCTGGCCGAGCGCTTCGTTGCCGGACCGTTGGCTGGTCATTACACAAACAACGGATTCGCCTACTCGAATCTGGGCTACCTGCCCGGCGGACAACTGGGAATTCGTGCTTTTGCTCAGAACCCGCGAGTCATCGCCCCGTTGGATATGTCCCTTCAACCCGCATGGACTTCCACCCCCGACAATCTCACTTCACTTTCGCAATTATTTATTGCTATGATCCTGGTGACGGATAACGCCGATGCCGCCCGAGCGTGGATCGAACAAACGGAAACCCCGCGCGCAGGCATTCCCGTCATTGTCATTTCCAGCGCACAAGCCGCACCGATGATTCAACCCTATTTTGAATCTCAGCAGGTCAGCGGCATAGTAGCAGGCTTGTATGGCGGAGCCGTCTTCGAGCAGAATAACGCGGGCACCGTCAAAACCGCGCGCAGCTACTGGGATGCGTACAGCTTGGGTATGTTGTTGGCCATGTCACTGGTGACAGGCGGCGGTTTGTGGAACCTGGCTCTGGGTTTGCGGGACCGGGCTTCAGCAAGGGAGACAAAATAAGATGAGCTTCTCTCTTGACCTGATCACCGGCTTCATCAGTCTTTTTTTCACCATCCTTATCTTCAGCTATTTAATTGGAGATAATCCACTCTTCCGAATTGCAGCATATATTTTCGTCGGAGTTTCCGCGGGATATGTGGCTGCGATTGCCGTTTGGCAGGTAATTGTCCCGAGGCTTGTGTATCCAATTCTGTTCGGTTCATTTAACGAAAAGATATTCGCATCGATCCCATTGCTCGGCGGACTGTTTATTATGATGAAAGTCTCATCCCGCCTGTCGGGAATAGCCCGCCTGACCATGGCCTTTTTAGTAGGCGCGGGCGCGGCTGTGACCATCGCTGGCGCAGTTGTCGGCACACTCATCCCACAGGTGAATGCAACCATCAACATGTTCGATTTGAATGCAGCTGCGTCAATGAACATCGGCAAGGCGGAAGCTCTCGGGAATGGGGCGGTCATCTTTCTTGGCACGATCCTGACTATGGTCTATTTCCATTTTGGCGCAAGCCCCAAAACAGACGGTTCCATGCGTCGTCTGGGGTTGATCGAGATCGCCGCCTGGCTTGGGCGTATTTTCATCGGCATAACATTAGGTGCGATCTTCGCAGGCGTGTACGCCGCCGCATTGACCGCGTTAATTGAACGCATTGCTTCGATGAGCAACTTCATCTTGAATCTTCTTGGGAACTTTTAGCAATCATGCCATCCTCACTGGTTGACGGTAACTCCCTGCTTGCAATAGATGTCGGCGCGGCGAATACACGCGCTGTCCTTTTTGACGTCATCGAAGGCGAATATCGTTTTGTGGCATCCGGCATTGCCCCTACCACTGCAGAAGCGCCTTTTAAGGATGTAGCCGAAGGCGCGCGCAACGCAATCATGAACCTGCAAAAGATTTTGGGGAAGACCCTGCTGGATGCATCACGAGGGCTCATTACACCGAGTCAGTCAAACGGGTCCGGTGTGGATGCGTTGGTCGTCACCTTGTCTGCGGGGCCTGTCATCAAAACTGTCATCGTTGGCCTGCTAAAGGATGTTTCAGTGGAAAGCGCACGCAGATTGACCGAATCCACGTACACCCGTATTGTGGATACGATTGGTTTGAGCGATCTGCGAAAACCAGACCAACAGATCGACAGTCTTCTGCGCCTGCGCCCTGACCTGGTTGTCATCACCGGCGGAACCGACGGCGGCGCATCGCTTTCGATTCAAAAATTACTTGAGCCCATCGGTCTGGCCAGCTTCCTTCTACCTGAAGAAAAACGTCCGTCTGTGCTTTTTGCCGGCAACGAAAAATTGGAAGAGGAAGTCAAATCCCTGGTTGGTTCGCTTGCCACCTCCCTGCATTTCAGCCCAAATGTGCGCCCATCGCTTGAAACGGAAGATATCGACCCCGCAGAACGTGAACTGGCGCGCATGGTGGTCAATATTCGCAAGCGCCAGATGAAAGGCGTGGACCTTTTGGATCTATGGTCGGGCGGGCACATGCTTCCAACAGCATATGCCACTGGTCGTATGGTGCGGTTCCTCGCAAAAGTGTACAGTTCAAAAAAAGGAATCCTAAGCGTGGATCTCGGCGCATCCGGGGCAGTCATTGCCGCGGGCTTCAACGGAAAATCCACACTCAAAGTTCTGCCACAATTTGGTCTTGGCGAAAATTTACCAAGCCTGCTCAACCACACGACTCTTGAAGAAATCCTGCTCTGGTCATCGCTCGATATTTCCCCGGGTGTACTGCGCGATTACCTTTACCAAAAATCCCTGTACCCATCCACGATTGCAGCCACCCGCGAAGATCTTGCCATGTCACAGGCGGTTGCAAGACAGGCGTTATACCTTGCGATGCAATCTGCGCGCCGCGATTTTCCGCAAAATATTGCTTCGATCAAACCTAATCTGACTCCGCTTTTCGAGCCCATCCTTGCTGGAGGCGGAGCATTGAGCGACGCTTCGCGCCCCGGTCACGGCCTGCTCCTGCTCCTTGATTCGATCCAACCTGTGGGCGTCACCACCATTATTATCGATCAAAATAATTTACTGCCCCTTTTAGGTTCGGCGGCATCACAAAATAACATCCTGCCTGTGCAGGTGCTTGAATCAGGTGCATTCCTCAGTGTGGGAACTGTGGTCTCTCCGGTAGTCTCTGCCAGTTACGGGGCAACCATCCTGAAAGCAAAATTGAACTACGAGAACGGAGCAGAAGCGCGAGTGGATTTGAAGTATGGCAGCATTGAAACACTGCCTCTGGCAAGTGGGGAAACGGGCAAGCTCACGGTTCAAGGATTGCGCGGAGCAGATATCGGCTTTGGTCCCGGCCGCAGCGGCACCATCCCAGTAAGCGGCGGAGCGTTAGGCGTTGTCTTCGATGGGCGTGGACGTCCGCTGGAACTTCCATCTGATGCAGTGCGCCGCCGCGAATTGATCAAAAAATGGAATTGGACCCTCGGAGGCGAGTAGAAAATGCAAGCGCCTGTTAATCATATTATCGGACTCACCTCCATCGTACGGGAACGGCTTTTGCCGGTCTCGGGAAATGTGCTTGTACGACCCAATCAAAAAGTTACCCCAAACGACGTAATAGCTGAAGCCCGTTGGGCTCGCGAGCATGTGCTTTTGGATGTAGCCCGCATCCTGAACGTATCCCCCAATCTTGCTGATCGTCTGATACGATGCAAGGTGGATGACCGCCTCGCCGCAGGCGTGGAGATCGCTGTGGGTAAGGGATTGTTTCCACGCTCGGTGCGCACTCCACGTGAAGGGCGCGTTGTTGCCGTTGGCGGCGGCCAGGTGCTGATGGAAGCTGGCGAAGCTAAAATGGAACTTCGGGCTGGGATTCCCGGCACTGTCATCGAAGTGATTGCCAGCCGCGGCGCGGTGATCCAGACGGCTGGTGCCCTTGTCCAGGGAGTCTGGGGAAACGGACGAATCGATTCCGGATTACTGGTCAACCTAATGGAAAAGACAGACAGTGTTTTGGCTGTTGGAAAGCTGGATATCAGCCTGCGCGGTTCCATCCTTTTGTCCGGCATGGTTAAGGATGCGGAATCCCTGGAAGCCGCCGCCGACTTACCCGTACGCGGCTTGATCCTCTCCAGCATTTTTCCCTCCCTGCTTCAAAAAGCACGCGAGATGCGTTATCCGATCATGGTAACTGACGGATTCGGCGCCCTGCCTATGAATTCCGCGGCGTACAAACTGCTTAGCACAAATGCAAAACGGGAAGTGACCGTAAATGCTGAGGTCTTCGACCGTTACAGCGGCGCAAGACCGGAAGCGATCATCCCGCTGCCCATTTCATCGGATCCGCCTGCTCCTCGTGAAGTGGAAACGTTTGCCGTAGGCTTGCAGGTACGCATGCGCCGCCCCCCTCATATGGGAATGATTGGCTCCATCGTTGCATTGAAACCTGGTCTAAGCACTTTACCCAGCGGTCTGCGCGCGCCTGCCGCAGATGTAAAACTGGAAAACAATGAAACAGTTCTTGCTCCTCTTGTAAACCTTGAAGTTGTGGGATAATATCCTGCGGATAAATATTGAGATAATTGTAGAAACCACACTTAATTTTGTTGTGGCAAAATAATCAGGAGAGTGTTACATGTCTTTCGATGAAACCAATTTCGATGACGGTGAAGATGCCCCGCTTCCCGAAGAATCCAATAACAACCGCACCTTTCTTGTCGCGGTGGGCATTCTGGGCGGCATCATTCTGCTTTCGATAGCCTGCCTTGTAGGCGTCTATTTATTTGGTTTACGCGGACGTGCGACTACTCAACAAGCCGATGCTGCCAATCTGACAGCGACAGCACAAGCCGCCAACCTTTTTATTGAATCGGCATTGACTGCCACATTCCAGGCATCCATTTTGCCGACCACCACCTCCACTCCCGAGCCGACTGCCGTAGTGAACGTCGCCACAGCCACCTCAACGCCAGATCCTGCAATAGTCAGCGCATTGGAAGCGGGAACGCCGGCTGCCGCAACCGCCACTGTCGGTGCAGCATTGACACAAGCAGCCGCCGCCCAACTTACCATTGTTCCAACCACAACAGCCCTGCCAAACACCGGTTTTATAGATGACATGGGTGTACCTGGTCTTGTTGTAATGGCACTTGCTTTTGTAATCGTGATACTGTTGGCGCGCAGGTTACGAACTTCACCGGCATGAGCCGTTAATTCCTCCCGTATAAACATAAAAGGACAGCGAATTCGCTGTCCTTTTATGTTTACCAAATTTTATTAGTTCTTTCTACACTACGCTCTCAGCAACAGTTCTTCCATACCCAAGCAGTGACTTGACCATAGCCTGCGTGCGTCCCTCTGCATACACGCGCAGGACAGGCTCCGTTCCAGACGGGCGAATCAACAACCAGGAATCATCTGCCATAATATATTTCACACCATCCCGCTGACTGATCTCATCCACCTTTTGTCCTCCGATCTCAGCAGGCGCTTTTTTGGTAAGGAACTCTGTCATTTCTGTCTTGGCAACAGGGCGGTTGAGGCGCAAATCCACACGTTCATAGAGAACGGGACCGACATCCTCAAGCAGGTCGTTTACCATTTCATTGAGGGATTTCTTCGATTCCGCCACCATCTCCACCAGCAGCAAGCCCATGATGGGACCATCTCCTTCGGGAATATGTCCTTTGAAGGAAATGCCGCCTGATTCCTCGCCGCCGATCAACACATCTTCTTTCATCATGTAGTCGGCAATGTGATTAAAACCGACAGGAGTTTCATATAATTTCAATCCGTAGCGTTTGGCAAGGCGATCGATCATGCGCGTGGTAGAGACGGTCCGTACCACGGCGCCGCTCATGCCGCGTTTTTCAACAAGATATTTTAAGGAGAGCGCCATAATCTTGTGCGGATCGACGAAATTGCCGCGTTCATCCATTGCGCCAATGCGGTCGGCATCCCCATCCGTCACCACACCAAAGTTACCAACCCCGGAACTGACTGCGCTTGAAAGCGGACCAAGATACTTGGCGATCGGTTCGGGATGCACGCCGCCAAAACCGGGATTCATCTCGCCACGGATCTCTGCGATCTCACAGCCGGTCCCCTGCAAAAAGGATTTGATCACGCCGCGCCCGGAACCATACATGGCATCCACTACGAAACGCTGCGGATTGTCTGCAATGATATCCGTGTTAATCAACTTACGCAGATGATCGAAATAAGCGGTCAGCGGATTGAACTTCTGGATCAAACCCGCTTCACGCGCCTTGTTGAAATCCATCAGGTTTGGACCGCGCGCCTGCTCTTCATTGTCGGTGATATAGACCTCCACGCGGCGGCATTGTTCCGACAGAGCCGAGCCGCCAAAAGCGCCCTTCAACTTAACGCCGTTATACCTGGGCGCATTATGTGAAGCTGTGATCATCACACCAGCAATGGCATTATTGCTTTTTACCGCAAAGGAAATGGCAGGAGTGGGAGAATCAGCTTGAGCCAGCAAAACTGTGAAACCATTGGCTGCGAGCACACGCGCCACCTCTCCGGCAAAACGATCGGAGAGAAAGCGCGTATCGTAACCGACAACAATCTTTTTGGTATCCACGCTAGGGGATTTATCCCAATGGTCAGATGCTACAGCATCTGCTATGGCTTGCGAAACGATACGTAAATTGCCGAAGGTGAAGCTGTCTGAGATAACGGCGCGCCAGCCGTCTGTGCCAAAATGAATGGTCATATATTTTCCTCTTTTGTAAAGTGATATTAAAGCGAAATGCGGAAGAATATCCGCATCTCAAATTTTATGGAGACGGCGTTACGCCAAATGTTGGCGTCGAAGTGGGCTCAAAGTTTGGCGCAGGGGTTGCATACGCGATCACAGATTCCAACAACCAGCCTTCCAATCGCTGTCCGTTCACAGTGACAAAAACATGCACCCATGTCACGCCGTTCACCTCGCGAAAATCGGAATACGTTTCCACAATGGTGCCGTTGAGCAGGGTCATTATATATTTTCCCCCAGGGGTTTGTCTTAGGTTTGCGCCGCCGCCTTCATTCGCCGCTATTTTTGCGTATGTGGGAGTGGTTGGTATCGTTAATGTGATGGTTGGTGTTTCGGTGGCAGGCAGCGTTACCGAAATGGTGAGCGGCACCGGAGTGGGTGTTTTCCCCGTCACTGTCACGGTGATGGTTCCATCAGGTGTAGCGGAATTGGTCGGGGTGCGCGGAGCGGAAGTGCTTGAGGGGCGAACCGTGTTCGTAGCTGTTGGGGTCAGGCTTGAGGTTGGAGAAGGAAGCGGAGAGGGCTCGGTCGTAGGCGTGGATGTTGCAACAATCGCCGCCTCTACCGGCGGGAAGCCTGATCCCATAAAACTAAACAGGATACCAGCGAAAAGCAGAAGTGCGATTCCGCTGAAAATAATTCCGCCCAATGAAGGGCGCAGGCGTAATGCATACAGAGTTATGAGACCCAAGGCACTTGCCAAAGCAAAGTGGGTAAGAAAAACAAGCAGACCCTGCGGCCAGACACCCTGCAAGCCAGAGCCAAGCCCGAAGCCGCCAGCACTGATCGGCAGATAAAAGACATACGCAATGAGAACACTTGGAAGGAACGGTTTCGCTTCAGAACGCGCAAAGGAAGCAACCAATGTGACTGCACCAATGGCAAGGACAACGAGAGCAGGCAGCCATAGGCGCGAATGAACAAAAACATTGGTAAGCGTCATCGGCATGAAGAGCCGCGCAGCAAAACCCGTCAACAGACCGCCAATAAAAACAAGCACACCGCTGATCAGCAACGCCATGAGCGTTTCAAAAAGAAAACGAGGGGAGCCCGTCAGAATGGCAAGCAGGAATCCCACCCAGGGCGTCATCAACGGCGCAACGAGAATACCAAGCAGAAGTACAGTTTGAGAATCAAGCAAAAAGCCGAGCCCAAGGATCGCGCCACAGACAAGCGAGAAGATGAATAATTCAAAAGATGGATAGGCGCGGCGCGAAAGATCGGAGATGAGCGTGGCTTGCCCATCTGCATCCCGAGGAATCGAGGAGCGGCGTGTGGCACGCCTGCGGCGGTTGCGAATTTCCTCCCGTGGGCGAGACGGCAATTCTGTTGGGATGATCGGGTCTTCAGATTGGGACATATTGTCAATTATACAGGATAGGAGGGGAAGCAGGCAGTAATAATTTCGTGCAAAAATATGATAGA